>JAJRTI010000411.1 GCA_024278415.1 Planctomycetota bacterium
GGGTTGCGAGCTTCGCTCGCGAACCCTGGGCTGGTTTACGGAAGCCCGTTGGGCTTCCCAGAGGCCGAACCCGCCCGGACCGGCCAAAGGCTCAGCCACGTTTTCTGCGCATGGCTGTAGCACTTGGCTGAAATGTTACAAGTGGGCTTCGCCCGCAGCCCAATCATGAGATCATCCACAGATTTCACGGATTGCACAGATCAGAGGATATGTCCCCTGGCGCGCTCTGCGTAATCTGTGGGTGTCTGCGCCCATTTGTGTTTCCGCTTGCTGCGGAGAACAGCGGCGCGGCAACGGAACGCGGCTTTCATTTTGCCTCGTATGTCGAGATGTCCAGATCGCTGAGCAACCGTAGCCTTCGCACGCTACTGATTTCTCTTCCGCTGCTTGGTCTTGTGGCGGTGAGCAAGCCGGTACCGAAGGAGCCGGGCGAGCGCACCGTTATGACGAGGGATGCGTTCTGGGTGGCCAAGACTCACAGCCCGGCCAAGTTTGATCTGGTGATCCTCGGTGATTCGGCCGCATACTGTGGGCTGTCGCCGCGCGCCCTGTCCCGAAGCTTGCCCGGCTATCGCATACTCAATTTTGCTTACTCGGCGGGAGGGCTCAATGGGGCGATGTTCCGTGCCGCCGAAGCCAAGCTGGACCCCAAGAGCACGCGCAAGTCGATCCTCCTCGCGGTCACGCCCTTGAGCCTGACGGCGCGCTCGATGGGCAATGGGAAGTTCCTGGCAGAGATGGGCAGGCCTCGTGAGTATATCTTCGAGAAGCTCCACCCCGCATTTGTGTGGGACTTGGTCAAGCCGATCGGCCAACGGGAGATAGCGATAATGCTGGGGCTGCCGACGCCCGATGGGGACGACGCCACATACAGCGAATACCATGCGGATGGCTGGGTGGCTGTCTCGGCGCGGCAGGTCTATCCCGACGCGTCTGTGCCGACCTATCGCAAGTTGTATTCTGAGGGCAAGGTTCTTCCCGCTCTGGTGCGTGGGTTGATGGAACAGACCGCGGCTTGGACGAAGGCCGGCGTGAAAGTTTTCGGCGTGGCCTGTCCCCGCTCGCCGGAGGTGGCCGCGGTGGAGGCGGAATGCAGTGGGTTCGATCCGGTAGGTTTTGTCCGGGACTTTCGGCGGTCCGGAGGCATTTGGCTGCCAGTGGCTGGCGAGTATGAGAGCATCGACGGTGTTCATCTGTGCATGCGCGATGCGCTTCGGTTCTCGGCGGATGTGGCCCAACAGATTGCGGCTTCGCTCCGGAAGTGAAGGCGCCGGCTTGGGTTTCTTGGACGCATGCGGCGCTTGGCAGAGGCCTACCGATATGATCCTCGGTGTGATCCGAGAGGAGCGTCCATCGAAACTGTGGATAGTCGGTTGCGGCAAGCTTGGGGCCGTGAGTCTCTGTCCGGACGCCGCGAGATGAGGCGTCGGGGCAGGCCGTGCAGGTTCTGATGCGAGAAGTCACGCCCACACGATATGCAGTTCAACTCACTCATCTTTCTGCTCTTCGCCACGGTCTTCTTCGGGCTCTGGCCTTTCACCAAGCGGAACTTGAACCTCCGATGGTTCTACTTGACGTTCGCCTCGTTTGTCTTCTACGGATGGTGGGATTGGCGGTTCCTCTTTGTGATCGCAGGGAGTGGTCTGCTGGACTATGGCGCGGCCCTCGGCATGACCCGATGGCCCCAGCACAGGCGGTCGTTCCTCTGGGTATCCATCATCGGCAACGTGGGCTCATTGGCCGTGTTCAAGTACAGCGGGTTCGTGGCCGATACCCTGTCGGCCCTCGCCAAGGGCATGGGCTACGACCTCGCGTTGAGGACGGACCTCCCCGACTTTCTTCTGATACTGCCCGTGGGCATCAGCTTCTATACGTTCCAGTCTATGAGTTACACGATCGACGTGTACAGGGGGGAACTGAAGCCGACGCGGAACATCCTCCACTTCTTCGCCTACTTGTCGATGTTCCCGCAACTCGTTGCTGGCCCGATTGTGCGGGCCCGCGACCTCTTGCCGCAATTGCGAGCGCCTGCACCGTGCGACGAGCCCAGGCAGTGGGAGGGGCTCCAACTCGTCGTGTTCGGGTTCTTCAAGAAAGTGGTCATCGCGGACAGCCTCGCCCCGCGGGTGAATGCGGCATTCGATGCCCCCACACTGTCCACCAGCTCGATCTTCTGGTGGGCCGCTGTCACCGCGTTCGCGTTCCAGATCTACTGCGACTTCAGCGGATACACCGACATTGCCCGGGGGCTGGCCAAGTGGATGGGCTACGATTTCCTCGACAACTTCAACCACCCGTACACCTCCACGTCCCTGCGCGAATTCTGGCAGCGCTGGCACATATCGCTGTCGAGTTGGTTCCGCGACTACGTGTATATCCCCCTCGGAGGATCGCGCACGACCCCGTGTCGGATGTACGTGAATATTTGGATTACGATGGTGGTCTCGGGGTTGTGGCACGGGGCTCAGTGGCACTTTGTCATGTGGGGGGCGGCGCATGCGCTCCTGTACAGCCTCGAACGCGCGACGAAGTGGCCGGATCGTCTGAAGCAACTGCCGGGCGGCCGGCTCTTGGCCGCGTTTCTGGTCATCGTTCAAGTGTGGATCTGTTGGGTGTTTTTCAGAGCCACCAGCTTTGGCCAGGCCCTCTACATCCTGAAGTGCATGTTCGCGTTCACCGGGGGGCTGGGCACGGGCCTTGGCGGCAGGGCCACTTTGGCGCTCTCCCTGATTGTGCTCCGCGAGCTATACGTCTTCTGTGGGTTTAGACCGAGGGTGATTCGGAGCGCCGCGTTACGCAATGTGTTGTGGCCTGTCATCCTTTCGGTCATGATTGTCGCCTGTGTATACTTGCGCGGGCAGGGCAGTGAGTTTATTTATTTTGCATTCTAGCTGTCATGTTTGACAACCGTTGTCTTCGCACGGCGTTCGTCGCCGTGCCGATGCTGTGTTTCGTCGCGGTCACCAAGCCGCCGCCGGAGGTGCCGGCCGAGCAGACGAGGCTGAGCGCTGGGCTTTTCTGGATTCTGAAGACCCACAGCCCCCCCCAGTTCGATCTGGTCATCTTGGGTGACTCGAGCGGCTTGAACGCGCTGTCGTCTCGGGATATCCGCCGCATCTTGCCCGACTACCGAACGTTGAACTTCGCCTATCAAGGCGGCCGGCTGAACCCTGAGATCTATCGAGCCGCCGAGGCGAAATTCGATCCTGCGAGCCGCAAGAAGACGATCCTAATCGCCGTCTCGCCGCGGCCACTCGCGCTGGCGGCCATGGGCAACCCCAAGTTTGCCATCGAGAAGGCCCGGCCCCGGGAGCACATCTTTGAGATGCGCCATCCCTGGTTCTTCTGGGATCTCCTCAAGCCCGTCGGCTGGCGCGAAATGACCATCCTGAAAAGCGGGGACAACGACCTCCAGGACTCGGCGTACGTCGAATACCACGAGGATGGCTGGAAGGCGGTCTCGCACCACCCGAACTCGAACCTGCTGCTGGCCGGATACAGACGCTTCTTCTCTGAATACAAGGTTTCGGATTCGGTCGTGAAGGCCATGGTGTCCCAAACGCGCGATTGGACGAGCCGTGGGATACGAGTCTTTGCCGTCTTGTGTCCGAAATCTGAGGGCATCCGCGCTCTCGAAACTGAACTTGGCGGTTTTGACGAGCGGGCGGTTCGGGGCGCGTTTGAGAAGGCCGGAGGGATCTGGCTGGTTCCTCGCGGCCAGTATCAGCTTGTGGATGGCGTGCATCTAGATATGCGCTCCGCGATGCGCTTTTCGAGAGACGTGGCCAAACTCATCAAGGCGCATGTGGCGCCGTGACGGCCGGCCAGCATCGAGTGACCCCTGATGACTGATTTCTTCCGACGCGCGTATCACGCGGCCCAGCGAGCGCGTGACCGGTCGCTTTTCCGATGGGTCGAATTGCCTTTGCGCGCGCGTGCCTCTCGGCGGAGATTGGAGGAGGGCCTCCAGGAGGGGCGCTTGCCCCGGATCGCCTTTGTGAAGCAAGACGTCCAAGACGACCTGTACTGCTGCGCGCCGGACGCGTCGGCCAGAGAGGTGGTCTGTTCGACGCTGATGCGTACGGGGCCAGTGGCCCTCTTCACCCGGCTCGGCGCGGTCTGCCATCTCGTTCAGACTGAGCCGGACCCCGAATGCAGCATTTGGCAGCAGCGTTGGACGGAGCAGCGATGGACCCCGCTCAGCCAGAATGAAGCTCTGAAGGAGCGAGTTCCTGGCCGGTCCTACGGCCAGAGCGACTACAGCGTTTCCGCGGAGGACGTGGACTGGGCGCGGTACGACATCGTGGTCAGCGTGGACGTGTCCGTGCCCGCGAGGATTACGCAAAGGTACCCGCAGGTCGCGTGGTGTTACTACGTCAGGGAGCCGCGCACGAGCGCCTATCCTCGATCCATGGAGGCGCCCATCGATGGCCAGGATCTCTTCCTCAACCAAAGATTTCGTGTGGTGCGGCGCTGGCCTCGGGTGGCGAAGCATGAGGTGGAGTTCCCGTACTATTTCCAATACGTGGGTTGTTTCCATGAACTGCTCTCACTGGAGCCAGACGATGATTCCCGGCGAGGGGTGTTCCTGGAGCATCATACGCCACAGCACATGACGCAAGCGCAAATGCGGCAACTGGAGCAACTGGGCCCCGTGGAATGCACGGCGAACAGAACCGGCGGCAGTGAGTCCGGTTTCTCCGATGGGATGGAGAAGAGCCGGATGACGACAGAAGAGATCCTTCGAGGGCTGATGAGGAGCAAGTACTTCGTCAAGTGTGGCGGAAGAAGCGTTTGGGGGAATGCCATGGTAGAAGCCATTGCCGCAGGGTGCCTTGCCATTGGAGATCCCAAGTTGCACGGCCACGGATTCATCTATTCCAAGCACACGTCGGCATCATCCTTCGATGAAGTCATCAGGAGACTTGAAGCCTTTGAGGCCGACCCCAGGCTTTACGAAAGAGAAGTCACTCGACAGAGACGCATGTTGGACTATCTCTGCTTCGTGAGACCGTCGCGGGAACTCTTCGAAAAGGCCAGCCGCGCAGTGGCCGATAAGAGTGGCTGATGGGCCCGTGGCGTCACGCGGCGCCCGTCTGAGCCTGGAGAACCTGACATAGCCTATGGCCTCCTCTCGCCCCACCACGTCAAGAATCCTGCTCGCCCTGGCGATTGTCACCGGGGGGGGTATGCTCGCGTACCTCCACGGCCGCCATGGTTGGGCAGCGAGCATCGCCCCCGACAGTAGTTCGTATCACTACTTGGCCGTGAACATGCTGGCCGGCAGGGGATACTATGATGGCCCTGTGGGAGACTTGGCGGACTATGATCAAGCGACCCAGCGGTTGTTCCGCCGGCCCGTCAAGGAGAAGCCTGTTCGCCCCACCATCGTGAGGACTCCGGGCTATGCGCTGTTCCTGGCCGCGATCTATTCGCTGCACGGTGTTGCGCCCGATGTGGTCGTTCGGTACCAACTCCTTCTTGTGGCGTTAGTGGGTATGCTGATGGTATGGACGGGATGGAGAATGTGGGGATGGACGGGGTGTTTCTGTGGATTGATGGCCGTTTTCTGCTATGGCATGAATCGTGACGCGTCTTATCCTTGCACTCAGATTCTCACCGAATGCCTGGCGACCTTCCTCCTGACGGCTTCATTTGCCTCAGCCGCCTGGGCGCGTCGGGGGGGGATTCTCCGAGACGGCCTGGCCGGCTTCCTTATGATACTGGCCATTTTGACCCGCCCGGGCCTCCTCTTTGTGGGGCTCGTGTATGGAGCCCACTTGCTGTGGCCGCTGGGAAAGGCTTCCCTGAAGCGCGCCGCCGCATTCGCCTGCCCATGCATTCTCGGGCTGGCGATTTGGGCGAGCTTCGCATCCTACCAAGCCGGCCGACTTGTCGTTCTCACCCAGTCTGGAAAGGCCGCTATCTTGGCCGGCCTCGACCCGAGAGGCGTGGCCCGCCTGCAAGGCCGCGATGCGCCAGAAATCGAGCAGAAATCGCTGGAGGATTTCTGGCGCAGTTTTTCCGCCGACCCTGACCTCAAGGGCAGCATTCCGCTCCAGATACGGCGAATCCCCAGCCGGTGGCGCGAGGTGGCGGCGATCGAGCGGGCAAAACTCAAAGCTGCTACGGACCTCCTGCCTCGAAGTCTCTGGGCTTGCATGCTCGCCGGTGTCGCGCTTGCCAGCTCCCTCGGTCTGGTCTACACACGTCCCCAAGGGCCTCAACGCGTAGCTGCGGTGATCGTAGCGTTTAGAGGCATCCCGGGTTCGGCAGTAGTCGCCAAAGTGGCGTGGCTATTGATCGCCACTGTGTTAGGGGTGATCCTGTTGGGATTCAGCTCGACCTCCTTGCAAGGCCTCTTGCTTGTGTGTGGGCTTTGCTTTGGGTGGCGAATCCGGAGGTGTGGGAGCGTTCCGGAACCCGAAATGCAGAACGTCTGCCGGGGCCCCGGTTGGGTCAACGCCTGGCTCTGGGGGTTGGTCTTGATGATCTTGATCTCATTCGGGATTCACCGATTCACAAGGCCCTTCCTCCCCGTCCTGTACCTTTGTGCGGCCATGGCCGTGCCCCTTCTTGTCTGCCTGCTGTTGGCATTAGTCAACGCCGAGATTGATGTTCGAGGCAGAATCAGATTCGTCTTTGCCCAGCGGATAAGCGATATTGCCATGCGATTCCAAAACACACCCCCTGTTGGGCCTGCGTCAAGGAGCCAAGAATGAAGCTTAGCGTCATTGTGCCAGCTTACAACGAGGCCGCAACAGTCCGGGAAGTTCTCGACCGCGTCTCCGCCGTCGAACTGCCTCCTGACACAACGATGGAGATGATCGTTGTGGATGATGGGTCTGTGGATGGGACTCGCGAAATCATCGAGGAGTACGGCCGCAGTGGCGCTGCCAAGGTCCATGCTTCGCCGATCAATCTCGGGAAGGGCGCGGCGGTGAGATTGGGCTTCTCTTTGGCAACGGGCGACATTGTCATCGTGCAAGACGCAGACCTTGAACTCGACCCCGAACAATATCCTGAACTCATCAAGCCTATCGTTGACGGGCAAGCGGATGTCGTCTATGGTTCCAGGTTTCTCAGGGGAAAAGGCGGGTCCGCGCTGAGCAACCTGGCCAATCGTTTCCTGACGACCCTCACGAACGTGCTCTATGGCAGCAGACTGACGGACATGGAGACGTGCTACAAGGTGATACGCCGTGATGTTCTCGATCATATTCGCCTGCGAAGTGCGCGGTTTGAATTCGAGCCTGAAATCACAGCCGTACTCCTGAGGCTCGGATACCAGATCGCGGAAGTGCCCGTTCGGTACCGTCCGCGCACAGCCGAGCAAGGCAAGAAGATCGGAGCCTGGGATGGCCTACTGGCTATCATGACGCTCCTGCGGTACAGATGGCTCAAGATCGACGCTCTGCGTGCGCCATCTGCTCGCGCATGCAAGTGACCATGCCTGCCTGCACGCGATGCGTCCGTTCGCCCGCCAATCACCTCACAGTTCGATCAAGCATCGGGTGGCCCGCACGCAGCGTTGGTCATCCCACAGGACTGCCTCTTTCGCCCCCATCACTTTCAGCGTCCTCTGTATTGAGGATCCATCGTTCGCAACGGAGCAACAAACCATGCCAGTCAGCCTTATCACCGGCGGTTGTGGATTCATTGGCTCGCACTTGGCCGAGTTGTTGCTCGACCAGGGCGAAAAGGTCGTGGTGCTCGACAACCTCTCGACCGGCCGTTTCGACAACATCCGCCACCTCGTGGATCGGCCCAGCTTTTCCTACATTATTGCCGACCTCGCAGACGAGGCCGTGCTCGCGGACGCGGTGGGCCGCGCGGACACGATCTACCACCTCGCGGCCGCGGTGGGTGTGGAGCTGATCGTGCGCGACCCGGTGCACACGATCGAGACCAACATCGAGGGCTCGGGCAAGGTGCTCAAGCTCGCCGCGCGGCGCGGCAAGCGTGTGCTGCTCACGTCTACCTCCGAGGTCTACGGCAAGGGTGTGCGCGTGCCGTTCTCGGAGGACGACGATACGCTCTTTGGCCCCACGAGCAAGAGCCGCTGGAGCTACGCGTTTTCCAAGGCGGTGGACGAGTTCCTCGCGCTCGCCTACCACGAGGCGCAGGGCCTGCCGGTGGTAGTCGTGCGCCTGTTCAACACCGTGGGCCCGCGGCAGGTGGGCCACTACGGCATGGTCGTGCCGCGCTTCATCGACCAAGCGCTGCGCGGGGGGCCCATCACCGTGTACGGCGATGGCGAGCAGTCGCGGTGCTTCTGCCACGTGGGCGACATCGTGCCCGCGTTGCACGCGCTCGTGAACTGCAAGGCCGCAGAGGGCAAGGTCGTCAACCTGGGGTCGGACGAGGAGACGACGATCAACCAGCTCGCGGAGCGCGTGCGGGCCAAGATTGGACGCGACCTGCCGATCCAGCGCATCCCCTACGACGAGGCGTACCGCCCGGGCTTCGAGGACATGCGCCGGCGAGCGCCCTGCACCGACCGCGCCCGCGAATTGATCGGCTTCCGCCCCCAGCGGAGCCTCGACGATATCCTCGACGACATGATCGAGTGGGCGAAGCGACAGGCGTGAGAGGCGGAATGGTTGATGGTTGATGAGCCGACATACCCTCAACAGAGCATGAAGGGAAGCATAAGCGAGTGAGCGGAAAGACAGCGATAGTCGTCACAACGATCTTCGACCCCGCGTTTCTGCCAGGGTATCTGAAGAATTTCGCGGCGTACGATCGCCGCGACGCGACGACCCTATACATCATCCCAGACCGCAAGACCCCGGCCACGGTTGCCGAGGCCGCCGCAGACGCGCGTGAGCAAGGCTGGGACGTGCAGTGCCCGGAACCCGCAGAGCAGGAGGACTTCCTGCGGCGATTGGGCGTGCCGGAAGAGTTCATCCCGTGGAACACCGACAACCGGCGCAACGTGGGCTATCTGATGGCTCTGGCCGATGGCTGTGGCGTGCTGGTCTCGATCGACGACGACAACTTCTGCCGGGACGGCGTGGACTTCGTGGGAGGGCATGAGGTTGTCGGGCAAGTGGATCGTGGCCAGTGGCCCGTGATCGAGGCGAACGCGGCCGCGTGGGTCAACATTTGTTCGATGCTCGAGACGGACTGCTCGGCCGACGTGTACCCCCGCGGGTTCCCCTACTTCGCCAGGGGGCGAGACGCGCTTGGCGGAGAGGACGCCGCGCCGGCGGGAAGTGGCGCGCAGCCGATTGTGGCTATCAACGCCGGCCTCTGGCTCGGCGACCCAGACGTAGACGCGGTGACGCGGCTTTCGCTCGCGCCGCAAGCGTTGGCGTTCGATGGGCCGTCGGTGCTCTTGGGCCCGAACGTGTGGACGCCGATCAACACGCAGAACACCGCGCTCTCACGAGAGGCCGCGGCCGCGTATTACTACATTCGGATGGGGTTTCAGTTGGACGGGCTCACGATCGACCGCTACGGCGATATCCTGAGCGGGTACTTCGTGCAAAAGTGCGCGAAGCACTTGGGCCAGGCGGTACGCGTCGGCTCTCCGGTGGCCGACCACGTGCGCACAACGCATAATCTGTTCAAGGATCTCTACTACGAGCAGGCTGGCATGGTGATCATCGAGGACCTGCTGCCGTGGTTGGTTGAGGAGCATCTGGAAGGCAGCACCTTTGTCGAAGCGTACGCTTCGCTCGCCGATCACTTAGCCCGCGCAGCCAGCCAGTTCCAGGGCTTTGTGTGGGACGGCGGGGGCCGCGAGTTCCTCAGAGAGACCGCCACGCGGATGGAGATCTGGCTGAAGGTGGTGGAGCGACTTGGCTGAGCCGGCGACCATGCCTTTGGATCCGCTGCCGGATCGCCCGCTTGTGTCGGTGATCGTGCCGAGCTACAACCAAGGGCGCTTCATCCGCGACACGATCGAGTCGACGCTCTCGCAGCCGTATCGGCCGCTTGAACTTGTGGTGATCGACGGCGCGTCGACCGACGAAACCCTGGAGGTGCTGAAGTCCTACGCGGGAGTGCCGGAGCTGCGATGGTGGTCGGAGCCGGACAGCGGTGTCGTGGAGGCTGTGAACAAGGGTTTCGAGCGCGCACGAGGCCAAATCGGCGCGATACAGAGTTCGGACGATTTCTACCTTCCTGACGTGATCGGCCAGGCGGTGGACGCGCTTGTTGAGGACAGTGACTTGGGGTTCGTTTACGGCGACATCATTAAGGTGGACTCGGAGGGGCGGGAGCTGATGCGGACCGACTTGCCGCCTTTTACGTTGGAGCGCATGCTGTCTTGCCAGACTTGGGTGCCGCAGCCTTCGACCTTCTTCAGGCTGGATCTGGCCAAACGCCTTGGCGGTTGGCGCGGGGACATCCCTTACGCTCCTGACACGGACCTCTGGATCAAGATTGCGTTCCGGTCGCGCGTGCGGAAGCTCGACGTCGTCATGGCCAAGCGCCGCATGCACGAGGCGCAGCGAGATACGCAAGGGACAAAAGTGGCCGATAGCTACGGCCGCATGATCGACACGTCTGAAGACATTGCGCACGCTCCCAAGAATCTGCGCCGCGCGGCGAAGGCCGGCAAGCTGCTCAACGCAAACCGGTATGGGTACGGAGACTCGTATTGGACAAAGCTCTGGCGGCAATGGCGCGCGGCGATGCTCTACCCGCCCGTGTTCAAGATGGTCCCGGCCGCCGCGTTTGTGCCGGGATGGTATCCCCTTCGGGGTTTGGCCACGCGGATTGCGCGAGTCTGCCGTGGCCGCGGTGCGGCAGCCAACGAGCGCTTTGGGCTCAGGACCAAGGCTGGCGTACTCCTGATCGATGGGCCTCGGTACGCGTGGCGCCTGGCCCAGAAGGGCGGGTGGATTCACTTGCGGAACAGAGGCGATACCCTCCAGCCGGCAAGCGACGGGCTTGGCGTCGCGTTCGAGTCGGATTCCAGCACGGATTTGCACGCGTGCCATGTGTTCCCCGCACTGGGTCGGATAGCCATGAAGCGGGCGACGGCCGAGTGGCCCTTCTCGATGGAGAGTGGATCCCGCCTACAGGAGAACGCGAGGCTGACTTTCGTAATCCCTCATCGTGGCCGCGCGCGCGTACCCGGCTTAATCGCGGTGCTGCGCTCAGTGCTGGCGCAGCAAGACGTTCCCGTCGAGTGCATCGTCGTCGAGCAGAACGCGGCGCGTGAGGTCGAGGGCTTGCCCGAAGGCGTGCGATACATCCACCTGCCTCATCCCTCCGGCGACGACGCCTGGCGGAAATGCTGGGCCTTCAACGTGGGAGTCGCCGCGGCGCAAACAGATATTGTGGTGTGCCACGACAGCGACATCTTGGTGCCCATGGACTACGGCCGGGAGATTTTGCGACTCATGGCGGAGGCCGACTGGGAAATCGTGCATCTGCATCGCTTCCTCTTCTGTTTGGATGAGGCGGACACCGCGCGTGTCGTGCAATCCGGCCAGCTTGCCTCGGGCATCATCCCCGAGCGCGTGCGGCAGGGCTGGAAGGGGGGGACACTCGCCATCCGGCGAGAGAGCTACTTCCGAGTCGGCGGGTTCGACGAGAGCTTTGTCGGCTGGACGGGCGAAGACATGGAGTTCTACGACCGCTGCCGTGTGCTCAAAGGCTGGCGGTTTGGTTACCTGCCCTTCATTCATCTGTGGCATCCGCCTCAGCCATCGAAGGTGTCGGCTGGCGACCGGGCGCGGAACAGCGAGCACACGGAGGAGGTCATGGCCGTGTCTCGGGAGGAGCGAGTGGCGCGCCTGTGCCAGAGCGGCCAGATGGAGCGCGCCGAGGAGATGCGTGTTGGCTGATCCCCTCAGGTTGGCCATCGTGGGCTGCGGCGCCATCGCGCTCGAGTTGCACATCCCCACCGCGCTCGCGGTCGACGATGCGCGGCTCGTCGCGCTCGTGGACACGGATGAGGCGCAGTTGGCGTCTGCCGCCAGCGCGGCTGGAGACGTGCGCGCGGCTCAGAGCCTCCGCGAGGTGGCAGGCGACGTGGACGCGGTGGTCGTGGCCACGCCTCCGCACGTTCATCCTGGGATTGCAGAAGAGGCGTTTGGCCTTGGGTTGCACGTGCTGTGTGAGAAGCCGCTGGCCAACACGGCCGCGGAGTGCGACCGGATCATTGGCGCGGCCGAGCGGGCGGGCCGTGTGCTCGCGGTGGGACACGTGCTCCGGTTCTGGCCCAGCCGCGTCGCTGTGAAGGATGTGCTCGATCGCGGGAACCTGGGCCGGATTCGTTCCGTGACGGTTGAGCAAGGCCGGCCGTACTCGTGGGCCTCGGCCAGCGGCTACACGGTGCGCCGAGAGATGGTGCCCGGCGGAGTGTTGATCAACGCGGGGATCCACCCTCTCGATTCACTGCTGTGGTGGTTCGGCGATCCGGTGAGTTTCGACTATGAAGATGACTCCATCGGCGGCCTGGAAAGCAACGTTCGCCTGGCCCTTCAGTTCGCGGGAGACGTGGCGGGCCGGCTGCGCCAAAGCCGCACTTGCCTCTTGGCAAACGAGATTCGGATCGACGGCGACGACGCATCGCTTCTGCTGTCCACCGGCAGCGTGGATGAATACGTTATTGTTCGAGACGGCAAAGAAGAGGCGCATGCGAGCAGCGGAGACCGCTCCGCCCACGACAGTGCTGGGTGCGGCCAGCTTCTCGACTTTGTGGAGAGCATTCGTTCGGGCCGTCCGCCCTGTGTGGCCGGCCAGGAGGCCAAGCGAGTGGTCGCGCTGATCGAGGCTTGTTACGCCGCGAAGAAGGGCCGTCCCCTGCCCGAACGAGTCCCTGTGCCTGGAGCGACGTGGTGACGTACGAAGGCAAGACGGTCTTGGTCACCGGCGGCACAGGCTTCGTCGGGACGCGCTTGGCCGAAAGGCTGTGCTTGGAGGAGCGTGCGCACGTTCGCGTGCTCGTGCATAACTGGACGAGCGCGGTCTGGGTGAGCCGCAGCCCGGTCGAGTTGGTCGAGGGAGACGTGTGTGATCGAGATTCGGTCTGTGACGCAATGCGCGGGTGTGAGGTCGTGTTCCATTGCGCGACTGGGGGCAACACCAGGCAAGAGCAGTTCGACGTCAATGTAGAAGGTACGCGCAACGTGTTCGAGTGCGCGCTCGCCGAAGGAGTGCAACGGGTTGTGCACGTGAGCAGCATTGCGGTCCATGGGCCGACGCCTCCAGATGGCGCGGACGAGACGGCTCCGTTGCTCACAACGGGCAAAGCTTACAGCGACTCCAAGATCGAAGCGGAGCGGCTGGCTTCTGAGTATCACCGGGAGCATGGGCTCCCGGTCACGGTTGTCCGGCCCACGTTCATTTGGGGGCCGAGAGGCGTGAACTTCACCGTTCGGCCCATCCGCGACATGAAGGCCGGCCGATTCGTCCTTGTCGATGAGGGCGCGGGCGCCTGCCATGCTGTGCACGTGGACAACTTGGTCGATGCGATGCTGTTGGCGGGAACGACCGCGGAGGCCGTGGGCGAGGCGTTCCTCGTGACGGACGGCGTGGACCTCACGTGGGCGGAGTTCTTCGGCCACTACGCGCGCCTGCTGGGAATCGAGAAGCTCCCCTCACGAGGGTCGGACTCGGCTGTGGAACGGTTCGCGGCGCGGTCGGTCGACGTTCTGGATTCGCTCCTTGTCCGACTCAGCCCCAACCCCGCGCCATTGTGGCGCAAAGTGATTCGGCGGAGTGCGCGCATCGTGTTGGATGGGCTGTATCGCCGCGGCACGTACAACGCCTGGCACCTCGCGAAGTTTGGCCGGCGAGGCGGGTTGTGCATCGACAAGGCGCGGCGAGTGCTCGGCTATGCACCGCGCGTTTCGCTGAGCGAGGGCATGCGGGAGATTGAGGCCTGGGTTCGGGACCAGATGGGATTCGAGCTGGGGATGGCCGCGGCTAACGATGCCCGCGGATTGGCTGGCGCGAACGATCACACGTAGAGGAAGCTTGGGCATGCCCGAAGTGATCGAAGGTCTCGTTTCCACAATCATCCCAGTGTACAACCGGCCGAAGATGGTCGTAGAGGCCGTCGAGAGCGTCTTGGCGCAGACGTACCGGCCGATCGAGATCATCATTTCGGACGATGGTTCGACGGATGAGACCGTGCAGGTCATCGACGGGCTGGCGGAGCGGTACCCCGATGTGATCCGCGTCGTTCACAACCCTCACCAAGGCCCCGGGCCGGCGCGAGAGGCGGCGCGGCAGTTGGCGCGGGGGGAGTTCATCCAGTACCTCGACAGCGACGACCTGTTGCGGCCGCGCAAATTCGAGATCATGGTCAAGGCGTTGCGCGAGCACCCCGAGTGCGGCGCGGCATAC
>JAJRTI010000019.1 GCA_024278415.1 Planctomycetota bacterium
ACCGGCAGACACCGCAGCAGTTTCCACAGGCTGAGCGGCGCGCGGTCGCCGAACGACAGCCAGAGGAAGATCAGCGCACAGACCGCGAGCCGCCCGTTTCGGCGCCACGCCCCTACCGCGCCACAGAGCGCCAGGGCCAGGCCTAGCCCCCCTACGTACGCGGCATTCTCGTCCATCTGGTAGCTCACGCCCGCCAGAAACCCGGGCTCCTGCCGGAAGCGTTCGGCCGCGTCCACGGTTTGGTCCCGGCCGAGCAAGCCGTACACGAGCGTTTGCACGCTGTACCCCGAATAGTCGTCGACCTCCCGCGGGAGGAGCCATTGGTAGGCCATGCTCGGCACGAGCTTGACCGCGCTGAAGCCAGCCGCAAAGCCGAACACGACCACGAGCACCAGTAGCCGGCGCTTGAGCGTGCTTCGACAGACCGCGAGCGCGGCCAGGGTGACAAGCAGCAGGCCTGTGATGGCGACCAGATAGACGCCGCCCGCGAAGAACATGAGCGCGAGCGCGGCGCCCGCGGCCACGCCCCAGACCGGCCTTTCGTGCGCGCGCACGTAGAACGCGAGCGCCCAGGGCAAATACGCCACCGCCATGAACCACGTCATGCCCGTCGCGAGCGCGGCCGAGTACATGCTGTTGAGCATGAACACGCTCGCGGCCACAAACGGCGCCACCGCGCCGGGCGGGCCATCGGCTCGGCTCATCGCCAGGCGGCGGTAGAGGTAGCACATGCCGAGCATGCCCAAGACGAGATGGAAGACGATCTCGAGCTTCACCCCCCGCACCGTGCCGAACGCAAGGTCGAGAAGGAAGCCCGGGCTCAGCACGGACGATTGCGGGTTGGCCAGCATGACCATGCCGCCGCAGTAGTACGGATTCCACAGAGGGAATTGGCCATACTCGACCAGGGTCTTGCGCTGCACTTCGCGGAAGAACAAATGCTGGTCCCAGTCGTGGATGCCCCAGTTGCCGAACTCCACGAAGATATGCCGGCAGAACACCAAGGCCAGCGCGGTGCACAAACCGGCCAAAGCGATTGCGCGTCTCTTGGGACCTCGTGTCATGTCACGATTGAAGTGTCGAACGGTGTTGGTAGTGAGGCCCGTAAGGGCCTCCAGCGCATGGGGCCACCGGCCCCAAAGGGAGGCGACCCTTACGGGTCGCACTACGAGCGGGGTGCGGTGCGACGTCGCAGCCGTGGCATGACACTAGTGGCATGTGATGTCACTCTGGTGCTATGGCAATGTCCCGCGCGAGCCGGGCGGCAAGCTCGCGATACGCGAGGCCTGAGGGGTGGCCGTCGCCGGGGATGATGTACGGCGCTCTGTTGTACTGGGTGAGCGCGCTGTAGTCCAAGCACCGCACGCCGGCTTGATCCAGGATCGGGCGCATGATTCTGCGGGTTCTGCACCCGGGATAAAACATCACGAAAAAGCCGTTGCTGCGGAAGCGCCGCTCGAACTCGCGCTGCGCTTCCTCGATGATGCGGCAGGTGAGCCGCACGTGCTGAAGCGTGGCTCGCCGGGGCAGCTCCAGCCCGGCCCAACGGCAGATGGAGCTGCGGCCCAGGAGCGTATACATGAGCGCGACGAGTGGCCTGCCGGTAGTGAAGTTCCCTCGGCGAACCAACCGCCCATCCGCGTCGATCACATAGTAGGGCATCCGCGATCCCCAACGGCTGTGGACAAACATCGAGCCGATCGCGCGTTGGATGTGGTGGTCGATGAAGGTGTAGACCAGGATGCCGGCCCGCTGCGGCACCTCGATCTCGACCCGGCCGCTCTGAAGCTTCGCGAGCATGGCCTGGGGGCCGTACCCGCAGAAGCCGTAGTTGTATGCTCTGTATCGCGGCGCCACGCGCGAGAAGTGATAGGGCAGCGTCTCGCGTTGTCCCACTCCCTCGCCAAAGGTATACGAGCCGCCGAAGAACAGTGCGCACTCGGCACGGGCTTCGGCGCCGTCCACGGGCGTGGAGCGCCGGCCGTAGGCGTCGATCTGGTACGTGATGTCATACACCACCCTGCCCTTGCCGGCCGAGGTGCAACGGACACGACTGTTTGGCTTGGGCGCATATCCCAGATCGTTGTCTTGCCGGATGTATTCGGGGGGGAACGCGACACCCCGCCGCGGAGGTTCTGGCGCCAAGAACGAGAACAGAACCTCAGCTACGGCCAAGAGGCCCGCCGACAGGACCAAACCCAGCAACACCGCGAGCAGACGCGGGTGCTCGCGCCGGAACGCTGCGGTTCTGCTCGCGCGAGTCTCATCCATCTGGGCGTTGGGAGAATGGGGCGCAGTCACGGTTCCCGCGCTTCTTGCTGCTTAGACGCTTCTGGGGCCGGTCATGAGCAAGCCCCCATGCGTCAGGGCTCCAGCCTGCCCATGCGTTGATCGAATCCTATCGCCCTCTGCCGGGGATGTCAACGCGACACCGCATGGGCGACTCTCGCGGGTTGCCGCCTTCTCAGACCTACACTCTCACTTGCGCCGCCGCGTCCAGCACATCCCTTTGGTGCAGCGTCTTAGCCGCCGCAAAACCAAGGCGCATGCCCGCCTGACCATTTTGTCGTGTGGCGTCAAAATAGTCCGCCTCGTCTGAGCCCCAATCTGGCGCTCCGCCTTCGTCGGGATCGCTGTCACACGGACACTTTTCATCCCTGTTCGCATCCAGCGCACTCGTCAGACGAGTCATTGGCGCACAGTGCGTTCATGGCTCACAATTCGTTGCGTTCTATCAATTCGCTGCGTAACACTTCAGCCAAGTACAACAGCCAGGTACCGGAATACTGTCAAAGCTTCCGTGCAACGCCGCGTGTTGGGGTATCTGAATCCCAACGGGATTCCGGATATCAGCCCAGGGTTCGCGAGCGAAGCTCGCAACCCT
>JAJRTI010000412.1 GCA_024278415.1 Planctomycetota bacterium
CCAGAGCGGGATCGTCGGCGGCAGGATGAGCGCAAAGAGGACGCCTGACACGAGCACGCTGCCGTTGGCCGGCTTGCCCTTGGGCCACGTGAATAGCCCTTCGCTCACCGTACCCACGATCGTGCTCACGGCCAGCACCGCGAGCGTGCGCCATCCGAAGAAGTAGACCCCGCCGCCAATGGCCGGCGCACACGCGATGAGCACGTTCCGCATCATCGGCGGCGTCATGAGCCACTTGGGCTTCTTCTTGGCGTTGGCTTCAGGCATGTGACTGGCGGGGTGGTCTTCGGGTTCCGGCATCTGACGCTGGGTCCTCCTCGCACATCGACCAGATCCCTGGTGGCGTCAGCGGAACAGGCGAGTCAACCCACGAATAGCGGGCTCATTGTAGCACAGCATGATGAAGCTGCAATGGACTCTCTGGCACGAGTTTCCCCAGAAATGGCGCCCTGATTCCATGAGGGCAATAGGGCTGGACTACTTGGGACAAATGAGATGAGGAAGAGGCGTAACATTTCAGCCGAGTGCAAAGAGTGGTCTCACCTCACTGGCCCCCACCGGCCCCGCGTCGGTGGGAGGAGGCTTTTGCACTACTGTGCGGCGTTGATAGCTCCAGCCTCCTGGCCCGCCTTTGGTCCGCTTCTTGCGATTCTTGGTCCATCATCAGATGACCGGGACAGTGCGATCGCGCAAGAATCGGGCCAAAGGCGGGCCGTGAGGAGGATCCAGGTGAGTCGCTGTTCGTGCATAAGCCGTCGCTCCGCCGACGCGGGGTCGGCGGGGGCGCTATCCCTGTTGCACTTGGCTGAAATGTTACCGTGTATCGAGCCGGAACACGGCCCTCCCGCGCGCCGGTCAGCGCTGGGCGCGCGTTTGTTGCTGCCATTCTTCCGGCGTATTCACGCCGGTCCATGCTTCTGCGAGAGCCCCCTGCACCTCCACCACGTGCAGCTTCTCTTTGCGAAACGCGCGCCACGGCGACTGATTGGGCGCGAGCTTGGCCGCCTCAAACCTCGGCCCCATGGCAGGCTCGTACAACGCGCCTAACGGTTCAGGAAACTCCCTACCCTCCAAGTGCGGCAACACCGCCCACCGGCCGGGCCGGGCTTCGTCCAGCAGCAGCCGCAGCGCGTCCGCGCACATGCGCGGCATGTCACAGGGAATGATAAGCCACCGCTGGTCGGGCGCCCAACGAAACGCGGCCAGAATGCCGGCGAGCGGCCCGGCCACGCCGGGCGCATCCGGCACCCTCGGGAGGTCCCCCAACGCGGGCGGCGCGGCCCCCCGACCGAGCAGCACGACGGACGAAGCCACCTCGCCCGCCACGCGAACGAGGTACTCCAACAAGACTCCGCCCTTGTGCGGCAACAGCGCCTTGTCCCGGCCCATGCGCCGGCTCTTGCCTCCCACGAGAATGCCTGCCGACACCGGCCACTCGCGATGCTGCTGCGCAAGCCAGTTCGACACGATTGCAGAGGCGCGTTCGAACCGTTGCTCGCCGCGCGCAAGCGTGGCCAGCACGTGGCTCACGCCATCAGGGGGCCTCGTCTCCCCCTCGCCAAGCATCCAGAGCTTGGGCAACGGCGACTCCTTGTTCCCTTCGACAAACACCACGTCAAGAGACCGGTCCATGCCCGCGTACTCGCCCCCCGCGCGTCCCGGCCGGCTTCGCAAGAACGTCTGCGTCGGATCCACACCCATCACGGTCGCTCCCGCCTGAAACAGCCGGTCCGTGTCCTTGCCAGCAGCATCCAGCGCCATCGCGTGGTGGCTATGCTTCACGCACGCCACGTCGAAGCCGCTCGTGGACAACTGTCTGACGAGAAACTCCAGCAACGTGGTCTTGCCGGAGCCGCTATGGCCGCAGATCCCCAACACCGGAGGCCAGGTGCGATGCGCCAAGGACGTCGCGTCTGGATCCACGCGCGACATGGGCCTACTCCTCGTCATCGGCTTCTTGCACGTCATAGATGACGTCCATGACTTCCTCGGGCGTCTCAGCGTTGAACACGCGCTCGCGCATGTCCGCTTTCAAGCCGAGGCTGGCAATGCCCGCCAACGTGCGCACGTGCCGCTGGAATCGCCCCTTGGGGATGACGAGGAGCACGATTAGATGGGCCGGCTTGCCATCCAGCGACTCGAACGGGATACCGACGCGCGAGGTCCCCATGCAGGCAATGATCTCGTCCACACAGTTCACCGCGCCGTGCGGCACTGCGAGGCCATGCTCAAGCCCAGTGCTCAGGGAACGCTCCCGGGTGAACACCGCGTTCACCACCTCGTCGCGGTCAGTGAGCCGAAGCTCGTGCGTGGAGATCAGCAGGTCCACAAGTTCCTCGATAGCCTCCCACTTGTTCGTGGCTTCCAGGCCCACCTGAATGAGGTCTTCGCGAAGCAGTTCGGTCAGTCGCACGTTGGTTGTCCTTGAGCTTGTCGGGTCTACATCGGGCGCCCATCCGCGGGCGAGGCCGGCCTCACCGGAATCGGATGGTCTGTCCTTGATTCCGTGCCATGACACGAAGCGTATGCTGGAATCAGCGGAGTAAGGATAGGAAGAATCTCACGCTTGGGCAAGTCCATATGCCGGCAGCAGTCTTCGCGAGGCAAAGTCGAGTGGGCCGCTCGGACCGCCAAAAGGCGGGACTCCGAACGGCGCGCCTGCGGGGAGGTGATGCGGAAGCTGCGAAGCAGATCGCATCATGTCCCCGGAACCGTGGCGCTGCGCTTCTGTTTCAGCCGCTTCAGCCTGAAGATGTCCTCGCGCTCACGCTGATCCAACGCACCGCGAATGTACCGCACTTGCTCATCGAGCCGCGGCAGCAGGCGCTGCTCGAGTGCGTTCACGCGGCGCGAGGTCTTGCGGATTTCCTCGGCGAGCTTCTTGAGTTTCCGCTCGACGGGCGCGACCTTGAGGACGAGATCCACGACGGCCTCGAACTGTTCGGTCGTCTCGTCGATCCGCGCGCTCATGGTCGCTCGCACCCGGTCGGCCCACGGCAGCGCGGTGTAGTCGCTTTTAGCTTTCGCCACCTTGGTTCCCCAGATGTTCTCCTCCTCGACCTCGACCGACACTGGCCGGCGATGCGCCAACGCCGCGGAGGCCACCGCCTCCGGGCCATCGATGGCCAACGCGGCCATCAGCGATTGCGTAGCGCCGGTCAGCGCCTTGCGGAGCGCCTCGCGAACAGACGAGTAGGACTGGATTTCAGCCAGGAACTCCTGCACCAGCGCCTCGCGCTTGCCGCGCAGCAACTCCGCTCCCTGCTCGGCGAGACGAATCTGCGCTTTGCGGGTGAGCAACTCAGTTCGGGTGGGGCTGACGTGGTCCATGGCTCACACGAACGGCGTTTTCACGCCGTCCTTCATAATCTCAGAGAAGTACCGGCTGATCAGTTCCTTGTTGATTCGCCGCAATTCCGATGGTGGGATGTGGCTCAGCAGGCGCCAGCCAATGTCAAGCGTGGCCTCGATGGCCCGGTCCTCGTCGCCTTGATGGATCATCTCACGCTCGAACCCATTGGTGAAGTCCAGATACTGGCGGTCCAGCTTCGACAGCGCATCCTCTCCCACGATGGCCACCAGCCGGCGAATGTCCTCGCCCTCGGCGTAGCAAGCGTAGAGCTGATTGGCCAGGTCCCGGTGGTCCTCCCGCGTGTGGTCGGCGCCGATGCCGTTGTTCATGAGCCGGGACAGCGAGCGCGACACGTCGATAGGCGGGAACACTCCGCGGCGGTGCAGGTCGCGCGACAGCACGATCTGCCCTTCCGTGATGTAGCCCGTGAGGTCCGGGATGGGGTGTGTAATGTCGTCGTCCGGCATGGTGAGGATGGGCAACTGCGTCACCGAGCCCGGCCGCTCCTTGAGCCGGCCCGCGCGCTCGTAGATCGAGGCAAGGTCGGTGTACATGTAGCCGGGATAACCGCGGCGCCCGGGGATTCCGTCACGCGCGGTGCCGATCTCGCGGAGGGCCTCGCAGTAATTGGTCATGTCCGTCATGACCACCAGCACCTCATAGCCCAACTCGAACGCAAGGTACTCGGCCGCGGTGAGCGCGCATCGGGGCGTGAGGAGCCGCTCCA
>JAJRTI010000413.1 GCA_024278415.1 Planctomycetota bacterium
AAGCGTCACTCCAGAAGAACTTCTCATCCTTTCCCATTTTGGCAGCGGTTGCGACGTCCACAGGGGCCGTCCATTCGTGCTGTCCAGGCACTGAATCTTCTTGCCGTCGTGGAAGAGCACGCTTCGGCCATCCGTTGCCAGCGACATGGAGACGACATCGGACTCCTTCTTCCAGAGCATTTTTCCCGACTCGGCATCGATGGCCATGATGGTGCGCGGGGCCACGGTCCATAATGGGTTGGTCACGTCCGCGCGGATTTCGCGCATGTTGGCGTACGTGCGCTTGGGGTCGCTGCGCAGGGGTTCGCCACTGCCAGCCACGCTCAGGAAAAGCACGCCGTCTCGGTAGAGGATCTCTTCCGTGGCTTGGGTGCCCGGGTAGGTGCGAACGGTCTCGCCTGTGGCCGCGTCAAGGGCCATCAGCGGGCCGTCGATGTCGAGGGTCACGTACACCCGGTCGCCCACGGCCACGAGCCGGCGAGTCATGAGCTGCGGCCCGCTCTTGAGCGGCCACATGTGGGTGTGCCACTGGGCGATAGGCCGATTCCACAGCACGGTGCCGTTGAACGCGTCGCGGGCGATAAGCGCCCATTCCGGGGGGATAAGGATCGACGCGCGCGGCGCGTTGTCGAAGATGTAGAACACCCGGCCGTTAGCCGAGACCGCCGCGTTGACACTCGACATGTGGTCGTGCTGCCGCGCGTAGCGCGGGCTGCCTACCCATTGATACCGGCCGAGCGGGGCGATGATACTGTCGTGCGAGACCGCGTTGTTGGTCGAGTCGTGAAGATAGTGGGTCCACTCGTCCATCTCCTTGGGCCGGGGCTTGATGATCTTCTGCCAGGCGCCGCCTCGTCTCAGATAGGCGACGCCGTTGGGCACGAGCACGCGCATGACCTCTGGCAGGGACAAACTGCCGGGATCCTCCGAAACGATCAGGTTCGCGAAGTTGTCAATGTACGGCAGCGCCCTGCCGGACCACTGCTCGACGGAGACCTGGCCATACAGGCCGCGCGCCTGAATGTGAGCCCGGGCGGCAGCAACGTTCCGCGCGTCCGTATCAAGCCCATGGACGACGTAGCTGTCGTTGGCGTGCAGCGCGGCGGTGAGCCGGCCATCGCCGCAGCCGACGTGGACGATGATGCCGCCCTTGACTCCCGCGGCGTCGAGGATCTGCCGTGCTTGTTGGCTGGCGGCGGCGGCCGGCGCGCCCATGGCTACGCTAGCGATTGTCGCCACGCCCAGGATCGCTGTCCATCTCCACGTGATCGGGATTCGGCTTCTCATGGCAGTTCCTCGAGAGGCTAGATGGTTAGGCCCTTACCGGCTGTCGAACGACAACATGTTGTCGATACGCTCCGTTGTGGAGTGCGCCGGCTTGACGGCGCTTTGGCTGGCAGCGCGTAGCGCTGCTTTGCATCCGCACACGCGCGAGCCGTTGGCCAGCGACAGGCGAGAAGATAAAGCGGCGGTCCCGCACATGCGGGACTCTGCCGGCGCGCTCCAAAAAAGCGCGCCGCACGTTCCGTTTCGGTTGCGGGCGCGGCCCGCTTTGTGGACGTTCAGCATTTCTCCGTCCATCGCGGCGTTTTCCTAGCGAGTGAGGGGAGCGCGACGCGTCTCTGCCCTCAGCCCTGTATTGCCTTCACGAGCGCGGCCACGCAGGCGTTGCAGGATGCGTCCAATCCTGCCGCGGCGGCCAGCCTGACCACGGCCCCGTTGAGGTAGTCGATCTCCGTGGGGCGGCCGGCCTCGATGTCCTGGAGCATCGAGTTCTTGTTCGCGCCGGTGGCGCGGGCCATGTCGACGACGTGGTCGAACGCGTCGAAGTCGTAGCCTTGCGAGGCCGCTACGGCTTGCGCTTCCTCGACCAGCCGCTTCATAAGCGCGCGCGTGTGCTCGTGCTCGGCAAGGAGGCCGTTGTGCATGCGCGTGATCGCGCCGAGCGCGTTGATGCCGATGTTGACGAGCGTCTTCTCCCACACGTCGCGCTGAATGTCCTCGCTCACGCGCGTGTCGATGCCGGCGGAGTTCAACAACGCGGCAACGGCCTGCGCCGCGTCCGGCGTGCCGCAGGGCGGGGCGCCGATGAGCGTGGGCCCGCGGCCGGCCCAAATGACGTGGCCGGGTTCGGGAAACGTCACGCCGTGGTACGTGAGCCCGCGCATGAGCGCCGCGCCGGGAAGCGCGGCCTGTGCGGCATCTTCAACGCCAAGCCCGTTTTGCATGAGCACTACCGGTGTGCCTGGCTTCATGTGCTCAGCAATGTCGCCTGCGGCCGCAGCGGTGGAGTTTGCCTTGACCGTGAGGAGGATGAGGTGGGCGCCTTGGACTGCGCATGGATCCGTCGTTGCGTCGAGCCTTGCCGAGAAGCTGCTATGCCCGGCGACTTGCAAGCCCCGTCTGCGAATCGCGTCCACGTGCGCCTCACGGCCGATGAGCATGACGCGCGTGACCCGTGACAGCAGCGCACCAAAGAGGCTGCCAATCGCGCCGGCGCCGACGATGGTGATGTGCTCGAAGGGCATTGAACCTCTCGTGGCGGTCATCTTCGGCAGGAATGGAACAGGGCTCACCGGCCGGCCAACGTCTCGATGAGCACGTCGGGCCGGTCCGTGCATATCAAGTCCACGCCGAATCCCATGGCGAGGCGCTGGTCCTCCGGTGTGTTAGGCGGCCAAGCGATCACTTCCATATCGTGCGCGTGAGCGGCGTCGACAAACTCCTGCGTGAGGTGGTCGAAGCGGCAACTCGTTCGCTTGGCGCCGACGCTGAGTGCGCGGTCGATCGCATCCAGCGGCGGATCGCCGAAGATGTGCTCGACGTGGATGTCTGGGTCGAGCGATCGGAGCCGTTTGAGAACGTCCGTATCGCCGGTGGTGAGGAACACTTGGTCGCGCACGTGGTTGTCGTTCACCGTAGCAAGCGCGGGTTCGAGCGCTGTAGGATCCTTGAGTTCGATGTGCAGCCCCACGCGTCCCTGCACGAGGTCGAGGAGTTCCTGAAGCGTGGGCACTTGCTCGCCTTTGCCCGCGTCGAGTGCGCGGATCGCGTCGAAGGTAAAGTCGTTGACAAGGCCGGACCCGTTGGTGGTGCGGTCGACGGTGTGGTCGTGCATGAGCACGATGTGGCCGTCGCAGGTCATGTGCACGTCGCACTCGATGACGTCTACGCCGAGGTCGAGCGCCTTCTGAAATGAGCGGATGGTGTTTTCAGGTTCGAGGTCGCGGGCGCCCCGATGGCCGATGACTTTGATGCGTTGCGGCATGTGGGATTCCAGACATAAGGTGTGGTGCTGGCAGGCGGTCCAAGTTACGAAGGGGGAGGCGGTATGTCAACTTGCGCGGCCGGGCGGCAAGTGGGTAACATATCGGCCAGGAGGCGACCCTCTCGGCCCGCGCGGCCGAGAGCCGGCGCCGTTGGACTCGAAGCCGCTTTTCGGAAGGCGCAAGATGAAGATCTACATCATGACTGACCTGGAAGGGATCAGCGGAATTGTGACGTTCGAGCAGACGCGAGACAAGGAGAAGAATCCACATCTGTACCAAGAGGCGCGGCGGCTGCTCATGGCGGACGTGAACGCAGTGGTCGAGGGCTGCCTGGAGGGGGGGGCGGACGAGGTGGTCGTGTTGGATGGCCACGGCGGCGGGTTCAACTTCATCCCGGAGGAGATGCACCCCGGCGCGACGTACGTGACGGGCGTGCAGCGGCCGCGCGTGGCGTTGGGCCTTGACGAGACGTGCGACGCCGTCATGCTGGTCGGCTATCACGCGATGAACGGCGTGGAGACCGGAGTGCTGCATCACACGCAAAGCTCGCAGGCGGAGAGCAAGTACTGGTACAACGGCGTGGAGAGCGGCGAAATCGTGCAGAGCGCGGCGATTGCCGGCCACTTCGGCGTGCCGGTGATCATGGTCTCAGGGGACAGCGCCGCGTGCGCGGAGGCGGCGGCGGTCCTGGGCGAGGGTCTGGTCACGGTGGAGACGAAGGAGGGCTACGGCCGGCAGTGCGCGAAGCTCGTGTCGCCGCAGATGGTGCACATGATGTTGCGCGAGGCCGCGGCGCGCGCGGTGAAGCACGCGGAGAATTGCGAGCCCTACACGATCGATCTGCCAGCGAAGGTGCGCGTGCAGTTTGGGAGCAAGGAGATCGCGGACAAGGCGAGCTTCAAGAACGCGACACGGGTGGACGACGTGACGTACGAGGCGACGATCGAGACCGCGCTGGAGGTGGTGAGGTTCTAGGGGAATGATTGATGGTTCATGGGTGATGCGGAGAAGCGGCCTCGCCATCAACCATTCTGCCTGACGCGGCGAAGCACGAACGCGCGGATCATTTCCCTGTGCTGAGCTGTGAGCCCGGTGAAGCGGAGCCCCACTTCGTAGCCCTTGCCCGCTTCGGCTCGGCTGGCCCAGACGACCTCCGCTGTGAGCCTCATGGGGGTGCTGTCGCCGGGCAACAGCAACCCCATGGCGAGCTTGGCGCCTTCCGGCAGCGGCTCCGCGAGCTTGATGCAGCACGCGCCTACGAGGCTGATGTTCTTCGTGACCGTGCGATACTCGACCGCGGCTCGTGTGGGATGATCGATGCGGAAAGTGACGAAGCAAGCATCTTCGACACGCGGGAAGCGGCGGGCTTCGACCCTGTCCTGGGCCGGCGCCTCGAACGCAGACGTGGGGAGAGCGGCGCGCAACGCTTCGCAGAGATCGTCCATGGTCGCGAAGCGGTCTTAGGGCTTGGGCTTCAGCGCGCGGGCCACGATGGCGTCGAGTTCCTCTGGGATCGGCTGCGCGTCCGGCGGCTGCGTGGCAGGGCTTCCATCCGGGTGCAAGGGCACATAGCCGGCGAGGATCTCGTGCATGGTCATGCCGAATGCGTACACGTCGGTGCGCACGTCGACTCCGGCCGCGGCGTGCTGCTCCGGCGCCATGTAGGATGCGCTGCCGGAGCGGAGATCGCGGCGCCGGTGGGCGGACGCGATGGAGACCGAGAGGCCGAAATCGATGAGCTTCGGCTGGTTCGCGGCGTCGACCAGCACGTTCTTCGGGGATACGTCGCGGTGGATGAAGCCCTTGCCGTGGATGTAGGCGAGCCCCTCGGCGATGCGCATGACAAACGCCGCGCGGTGGTGTTCGACGAGCGGGCTGCCAGCGAAGATGAGGTACTTCAGCGTGAACGTGTCGAGCAGTTCCATCGCGATGTAATGCCGGCCCCGCTCGATGCCCCTCTCATACGTGCGGATGACATTGCGGTGGTCGAGTTGGATCGCAATGTCGCCTTCCCACAACGCTTGCCCCACGGCTTGGTGCCGGCGGATGGCTTCGTCGGCCTCCGGCTTGAGGACCTTGAGCGCGACGACGAGGTTATGCGTCTGGTCCTCGGCCTTGTGCACGTGGGCCATGCCGCCTTCGGCGATGCCCTCGATGATCGTGTACGCCCCGAATTGTCGCAGAGGGTCCGGCATGGGCCAGAGGCCAGAGGTCAGAGGTCACAAGTCAGAGGCCCATCGCCGGCGGCGGCCGCCTACATCGGGATGTTGCCGTGCTTCTTCGCCGGCCGGGCCTCGCGTTTGGTGCTGAGCGCTTCGAGCGCGGCGATCAGCTTGGGCCGGGTTTCGCGGGGCTGGATGACCGCGTCGATGTAGCCCCGCTCCGCGGCGATGTAGGGGTTGAAGAAGAGTTTCTCGTATTCGGCGATCTTCTCCGCACGCTTGGCCGCGGGGTCGTCGGCCGCGCTGATCTCGCGGCGGAAGATGATGTTCGCCGCGCCTTCCGCGCCCATGACCGCGATCTCGGCCATGGGCCACGCGGCCACGAAGTCCGCGCCCAAGTGCCGGCTGCACATCGCAATGTACGCGCCGCCGTACGCCTTGCGCGTGATGACGGTCAGCTTCGGCACCGTCGCTTCCGAATAGCACCACAGCATCTTGGCGCCATGGCGGATGATGCCGTTCCACTCTTGGTCCGTGCCCGGCAGGAAGCCCGGCACGTCGACAAGCGTGAGCAAGGGGATGTTGAACGCGTCGCAATAGCGGATGAAGCGCGTGGCCTTGTCGGACGCGTTGATGTCGAGGCAACCCGCCAGCACCATGGGCTGGTTCGCGAGGATGCCCACCACCCGGCCGCCGAGCCGGGCGAAGCCGACGAGCAGGTTCGCCGCATACAGCTCCTGCACCTCGAGGAACTCGCCTTCATCCACGACCGCGGCGATGACGTCCTTCATGTCGTAGCTCATCTTCGCGGTGTCGGGGATGATGGAGTCGAGCGCCGGCGCCTCCCGGCCGGGGTCGTCGGACGGAGCGTAGTAGGGCGGATCCTCCATGTTGTTCGAGGGCATGAACGAGAGCAGGTAGCGGATGTGCTCGATAGCTTGCTCGTCGCTGTCCATGGCGAAATGGGCCACACCGCTCTTGGCCGCGTGCGCGGTCGCACCGCCCAAGTCCTCGAGGCTGACCTCCTCGCCAGTGACGGACTTGACGACTTCCGGGCCGGTGATGAACATGTAGCTGCTGTTCTTCACCATGTAGATCCAGTCGGTCATCGCGGGCGAGTACACCGCACCGCCGGCCGTGGGCCCCATGATGCAAGTGATCTGCGGGATGACGCCGGACGCGGCGGAGTTGCGAAAGAAGATGTCGCCGAAGCCCCCAAGCGCGTCGATGCCTTCCTCGATGCGCGCGCCGCCGGAGTCGTTGAGCCCCACGAGGGGAGCGCCGGCCTTCATGGCCATGTCCATGACCTTGCAGATCTTCTTGGCGTGCATCTCGCCAAGGGTGCCGGCCTTCGACGTGAAGTCCTGCGAAAACGCGAAGACCGTGCGGCCGTCGACCTGGCCGAAGCCGGTCACGACACCGTCCGCGGGGATGCCGCGCTCGTGCAGGCCGAAGTACGTGCACCTGTGTTTGACGAACATGTCCATCTCTGTGAACGTGCCTTCGTCAAAGAGCAGGGCGAGCCGCTCACGCGCAGTGAGCTTGCCGGCTTGCTGCTGCTTTTTCACATACTTCTCGCCGCCCATGGCAAGGGCCTTGGCCTGGCGTGTTTCGAGTTCCTTGAGCTTGTCGTCGCTCATATCCATCTCCATAGCAGAGCCAGGGGGACAATGCGCTCCGCTGGGCGGTTGACGCGGGGGGTGGGGGGGATTGGAGATTAAAGGGGCGATCCGCTCTCATCCCGTATCCCTCATCTCTCATCGCTAATCGCTATTCCTCGATCACCAACAGCACCGCGTCTTTCTCAACCGCGGCGCCGTCCTTGAACGGGATCTCCTTGACGGTGCCCTTGCTGGGCGCCTTGATCTCGTTCTCCATCTTCATGGCTTCCAAGATGAGCAGCACTTGGCCGCTCTTGACCTTGTCGCCAGGTTTGACCTTGTATTCCACGACAATGCCAGGCATGGGCGAAGTGACCGCGGTCTCGCCTTCAGCCACTTCAGGTGCGGCGGTCTCTTCGGCCTGGGGCGCGGCGGTGGCGGCCGGGGCCGCTTGCGGTCGGCGGGCGGCCGGGCGCGGGCCGGCATGGGCCACGGACCGCACGACCGGCGAGTCGCCCACGCTCTCCACGTCCACGCGGTAGCGCTCGCTCCCAAGGTACACGTTGAACGTGCGCCGGTCGCCCACGGGCTCCTCAGTCGGCGGCTTGAGATCCTCGGCCGTCAGCTTGCCCGCACGGATCTGCCTGATGATCTCCTCCTGCTTCTCCATCTCCGCAAGATCCTTGGGCAGAACCTCCTCCGGCGGCTCGTCAATGCCATACTTCCATTCGAGGAACCGCTTGCCTGTGGTGGGATAGAGCACGTAGATCAGCACGTCGGATTCGTTCTTGGCCAGGCCCTTGACAGCCTCGCGCGCGGCCTCCATCTCGGGCTCGATCACGTCGGCCGGCCGGCAGGTGATGGGCTCCTCGCCGCGCTCGTAGCCCTTGAGGCACAGGGCCTGCACCTCGGGGTCGATCTTGGCAGGCGGCTTGCCATAGAGGCCGTAGCAGTAATCCTTGACCTGGCCGGAGATCATCTCGTAGCGCCCGAAGAGCACGTTCATGACGGCCTGGGTGCCCACAATTTGGCTACTGGGAGTCACGAGCGGCGGCCAGCCCAGCTCCGCGCGCACTTTGGGCAGCTCCTCGAACACGTCGTGCAGCCGGTCCAGAGCGTCCGCTTCGCGGAGTTGGTTCACCAGGTTGCTGAGCATGCCGCCAGGCACTTGGTGCAGGAGCACGTTCGTGTCGATGACGGACATGCGCGTGTCGTCGCGGAACTCGCGGTAGCGCGGCGCGATCTTCTCGAAATGCTGGCCTAACTCGAACAGTAGGTTGAGGTCCAGCTCCGGATCGCGGCGGTCCTTGTGCAGCGCCGCGACAATCGGCTCCGACGCGGGTTGCGACGTGCGCAGGGCGAACGGCGCGAGCGCACAATCCACGATGTCAACCCCAGCCTCGATGGCCTTGAGATAGGTCATGGAGGCCATGCCGCTCGTGTAGTGGCAGTGGAGGTTGATGGGGATCTTGACCGTCTTCTTGAGCGCGGTCACCAGGTCGTAGGCATCGCTGGGGCACAGGATGCCAGCCATGTCCTTGATGCAGATCGAGTCCGCTCCCATCTCGGCGAGCGTCTCGGCCTTCTTGGTGTAGTACTTAAGGTTGTAGATGCGGCCCCCGAGCCGGCGCTCGGTGAGCGAAAAGGAGATCGTGCCCTGGATGTGCTTGCCAGTCTCCTTAATCGCCTTGAACGCGGTCAGGAAGTTGCGTTCGTCGTTGAGCGCGTCAAACACGCGGAAGATGTCGATGCCCACTTCCGCGGCCTTGTGCACGAACGCCTCGACCACGTCGTCCGCGTAGTGGCGATAGCCCACGAGGTTCTGGCCGCGCAGGAGCATCTGGAGCGGCGTGTTGCGCACGTGGCTCTTGAGTTGGGCGAGGCGCTCCCAGGGATCCTCGTTCAGGAACCGCGTGGTCACGTCGAACGTCGCGCCGCCCCAGACTTCAAGTGCGTGGAACCCGACGCGGTCGAGATCCTTCGTGACGGGGAGCATGTCCTCGGTTCGCGTGCGTGTGGCGAGCAGCGACTGGTGGCCGTCGCGCAGCGTCGTATCCACGATGCGCACGGCATTGCGTCTGGCCATGTCGGTTACCTCCTGGCGTCGCCGCGTCCGTGGGGCGGCATGTTAATGGCGAATAGTTGGGGTGGCCCCGCTATGGGCCATGGGCTCGGCCTGACCCCTGCCGTGTCAGATCGCCCAGTTCCTCCAGGGCTGTCCCGACGGGGGACGCCACTGCATCTGTGTGCGTCGGCTCAACTGGCTGGCCCGCCCGGCCTTGGCCCACGCGTTCTCCCGTCGCGCAGCCATAGACTCCGCGGCGGAGTCTTCCTCAGCCTGAAGATAGGCCGCGATAGCCGCCGAAATGGCAGCCACCTTGGTGGCATCAATGTGTCTCACGTGTTGTGCTCACGGTCGGTTGGGTGAGGTAGCCAAGTCGTGCGGCCCAGGCAACGGCGCGGCCCTTACATCGCCCCACGTGCATCGTGTCCAGGCGCTGCATACAGGCAAATGGACCTTGGCCACAGCGGGGGCACTATGATACGAAAAGCGGCCGGATTTGCAAGCGCTAAGGTCTGCCCTGTAGCCGCAGCCGGCAGGCTGCGGCTGGTGGGGGGCCTCGCGGTCTGGCATGGGCTGAGTGGCGATGCGGCTCGCCCGCGGGGTGCAGGATGCGAAGCACGGCGCACTGACGTGACAGCCCGGGACTCGGCCCTGGCCCTGAAAGGGCCACACATACCCGCCTGGGGCGAAGCCCTGCCCTTTACCCACACCTCCGGCCTTCGAAGGAGTCCGGTCGCACAGGCGCTGGGACCCCAACGGGGTCCCGTATGCTAGTGTCGCGTCCCGCAAGTTCGTATGCCTATCTGAGTCGGTGGGGCTGTGCTTGGAGACCCGCGTCGTCCGATTGGCGAAACGCACTCCCACAACGCCACAGGGGGCGCAATTGTGCGCAAACCCCGAACGGGGTTTGACAACAGAGCCCAGGGTAGCCGCAGAATGCGGCTACCCTGGGAACAGGGCGCCAAGGCCTATTTGCCAAGTGCGACGATCTGCTCCGCCACCCGCCTCCGCACGCGCGGGACCGCGTCCGGGTCGGGCAGGATATCCGTCGAGCGGTACCCCCCGGCATTAGGGATGGTCACGAGCGCGCGCACTGCGTCGAGCGCGGCTTCGGCCTCAGAGGTGTCGATGCCCTTCGCCTTCGCCTTGGCGATGTGGTCCTTGAGGATCACGAAGTACTCGTAGTCCTCAATGCCTTCCCGCGCCTGTGCGAGGCGGATTGAACTCACGGGAGCCTCTTGGCCTACATCCTTGCCGGGGTAGCTCAGATACCCGTCGCCGTTGGGGTAGCGCACGTAGAAGAACTTCTCGCCGTCCGGGCTTTGGCGGTTGAAGCTGTGCCAGCCGTACTTCCACGGGTCGTACGTCCACCACGACACGCCCCAAAACTCGTACCCCTCCACGCCGTACTTGAGGCAGTAGTACGGCAGCAAGCGCTCCGTGCCGCAGTACGGCGTATCCGTCGCCATCTGGCCGTCGGTGGTGAACCACAGCTTCTCCCCGGCCTTGATGCGCGCGGCCATCTCTTCGACCGGGAAGCAGCCGTACTGGCCCACGCCCCAGATGTCGAGGTATCCGTTCCACTCCGGCACGTGGCGCCAGGTGCTGGAGTAGATCGGCACGTTGGGGTCGGCCTTGTGCGCGAGGTCGCACATCTTCTTCATCTGCTCCACGACAAACTTGTACCGATAGTGCGGCTCGTCGGAGATGTAATACACGAATCGGTCGTACCAGCCTTTTTCCTTGAGGTGGTTGAAGAACTGCCGATACGCGCTCGTGAACGCCTTCTCGTACTCCGGGGTGAACGCCTCGTGCCCGCCGAACTTCCGGGGCCTATACGCCCAGCCGAACGCGTAGAAGTACCACGGCGTGTACATCACGGTCATGTCCAATTCGTCGAAGCAGTACGACGCAATCTCGTCGAACTCAGTGAAATCGAACGTGGGCTCGCCATCGACAAACTTGAGCTTGGGGTTGAAGTTGAGCAAGCCGGGAGAGACCCGGTGGTCCGCCATGAACTTCATCCACATCTTCACCGTCTTCATCTTGTCCTTGCCATCGAACACGCCTCCCAGGGGGCCTTGGCGCAGGTCGTAGATGACTTTCAGATGGCTCCGATTCGGGAGCGTGAACGCCCACACGGTGAGCGTGACCGGGATCGTTGTCGTCTTGGCGCCCGCGGCGCGGAGCGCGACGCGGCCGCGGTATTCGCCGGGCTTGGCCCCGGCCGGCACGCGCACGGTGAACCAGAGCGGCATGTTGCGGCCGGCCTCAAGGTCGGTTGGCTTGAACCGCGGGATCGGGTCCGGCCACTCGCCTGGCCACCCGTCCGTGCGGCCGGCGTTGTTGGGCAGCTTGCGGTAGTATTCGGGCAGGTCCGAGCGGAAGTAGGACGAGCGGTTGTCGATGGGCACGTACGCCACGCGCGCGATCTCCGGCGCGGGGAGCGGCGCGCCCCCGGGGCTTGCCACCCACTGGAACTCCGCGTCGAAGCCGCGCAAGTTCCGATTGGGCCGCAC
>JAJRTI010000414.1 GCA_024278415.1 Planctomycetota bacterium
AAGTAGAACGCCCAGCCTTTGCCGAGCCGGCGTTGCGTGACGGCCGCGAACGGGCTGCGCCGGCCGTTGGCGTAGTAGTACTGCCCAATGGGCGCCGCGGCGGCTGGAGTGATGCCCCGCACGTCGGAAACGATCAGGAGGCGCTGGCTGGGGTGCAGGTGCGAGTGCACGTCCGCGGCCACCGCGGTCGGCAGCAGGTCGAACGAGCCGTTGAGCGTGAAGTCGTCGATCGGTTGGCCGATGGCGGCCATGTGCTTCACGCCGAACAACGCGTCGAGCCCCTCGCATGCAAAGCCGATGAGGATGCCGCCGGACTCGACCCACTGGCTCAGCGCGCATCCCGCGTTCGCAAGCGTATCGCCTCCCATCGACCCCACGAACAGATGGGAGCATTGGCCGAGCGCAGTCGGGTCGTCTAGCGTCTTGGGCTCGATGGCGCGCGCAGAAACGCCGAGCTGATCGCAGAGGTCCTCGAGGTACGCGTACCAGAAGTTGCGCTCTGCGCGGTTGGCCGCGTCCCATTGGCCGCGGTCCATGAGGTAGGCGACGTTGTGCATGGCCAGGCTACTCGCTCACCGAGTCGCCAAGCTTGATCGGCTCAGGCCGCGGGTCGCACTCCCCGCACCAAAGCGCGTTGTTCACGGCCACAACCTTCTCCGCTCCGTCGGAGTCGACGTAGACCGACACGATGTAGGGCCGCGTCTGTGCGTGGTCCTTGCACAAGGCCCGGCCGCAGAAGCGGCACACCCCGGCGCCTGGGCGTTCGCAATGCCAGCAGTTCATGGAAGACTCCCTATGGGGGCAGAGATTGAAGATTGGAGATTGGGCAAGCTCACAGCAGCCGCTCACGCAGTTGCCGCAGCCGCCGGGTTGCGGTCTGCTGGAGCGCGCCGGCAGCAACACGTTCGGATCGGACCAGCTTCACGAAATCTTGGCCATCGAGCGACCATAGCTCTACGTCGGTCTTGGCTTGCGCGGTGGCCGTGCGCGGCACGTCTGAAAGCAGCGCAATCTCGCCGAAGTATTCGCCGGGGCCAAGTGTGGCCACGGAGCGTTCCTCGCCGCTTTTGGCCTTGGCGACAATGTCCACTTCGCCTTCGCGCACGACGTAGAACTTCTGGCCGGGGTCGCCTTGATTGAAAACCACATGGCCGGCCGCGTAGCGTTCGACTTGGAGCCGCGACAGCAGGAGCGCGCGCTGGGCCTCGGAGAGATCTTGGAAAATGTCCACCTGTCGGAGCCGGCGCACGTTGGCGATGGTGTCGACAATCAGCTCGCCGGCCTCCGCACAGTCGACGACGAACTCGTCGAAGTCGTCTCGGTCCAGCACGTACGCGCTCACATCGGTTTCCGCGCGGCAGGTGGCCGTGCGGGGGCAGCGCTCGATGAGCGCGATCTCGCCGAAGTATTCGCCGGCGTGCAAGTGTGCGAGCACGCGCACCCGGCCAGCGGCATCGTAGGCCACGACTTCCACCGCGCCTTGCTGGATGAGGTAAAAGCGGTCGCCCTCGTCGCCTTGGCGCACGATGACCTGTCCGGGCTTGAACCGGCGCACGCGGAAGCGCCGGCAGAGCGCGTCCATGTTGGCTTCGTCCAGATCGCGGAAGAGCACGGTGTCTCGCAGTGCGGCCTGAAGCTCGTCCCGTTCGATGCGCGGCCGGGCTTCGAGCGCGGCGGCCCACTTCGGGGCATGGAACAGGTGCGTGGTCGCCAGCTCCCGAGTGTCCCAAGGCAGCCGATCGTACACACGCAGCAGCGCGCGCTCGACCGTCTGCGCGCCGGCGATTCGATCGGCCTCCAAGGCAAGTGTCTGCGCCACCTCGTGCAGCGTGCCCGCGGCCTGCCCAAGATTCGCCTCGGCGAAGCCGCTCATGTCCACCCCATCCGGCGCGATGCACAGCCCCCACGACAATTCCATGGACTTCGCGTTCGCGGCCGAGGCCACGCGCTGTGCGGCCCGCGCCCCGCACAGCGCAGACACGTCTGCGAGCAGCGTCGCCGCGAACGATTCGAACGCGAGCTTCACCTTGGCCATGTCAGACTCGCCAGCCGCGGGCAACCTGGGAACCGGGAGGCGGCCGGTCGCGGCAACGTGAAGCGATAGAACCGCACCCCCCGCGAGCAGCGACAGGCCGAGCGCGGAAAAGCTCGACACGAGCGCCTCGTGCGCGCGGATCTTCTCGCCCAAGTCTTGCAACGCGTCCGGCGGCAGATACACCAGCGTCTGGTGGTTCACTGCGATCACTTGCGAGAGCGCCAACGCAGCGAAGCCCGCGGCCCACATGGCCGCGGACGCGGCGTTCCTCGACGTGGACCGGTCAAGGAGCGTGGGCGTGTACGCCGCGAGCGCGAAGCCCGCCGCGAGCGCGGCCACAATGAGCGGCGCCTCATCGGGCCACCAAAACGGCAACACCGCGAACGTGTGCACGGCCGGCAGCAGCCCGATCATCGCAGCCGCGCCGACCGCGCCCGCGGCCCACAGATCTTGAGGCCGCCGCGCACGGCCGCACGCGTTCACCAACGCGAAGCCCACGAGCGCAGCCGCGCCGGCCAGCCGGCAAGCCGCGGAGACCTCCGCGAACCGCGCAAGCACACCGGCCACCAGCCACAGGAGCGCAAACAGGCCCAGCAGCAGCGCGTCCGTGCCCGGCTCGGACGCACGCACCCGGCGCCAGCCCCCCCCACACGCGGCCACGCAAGCCAGCGCCGCGGCTGGTGTGGCGTAAGCGAGCCACGCCGAAGCCGCACCCCCTGAAAGGGCCAAATGGCCGAACGCAATGACAGCGGCCGCGGTCCACAGCACCTGCGCGAGCCGGCCGCTGCGGCGCCAGGCCGAGGTCTCCCGCGCCCAGCGCCAGCCGTACAGAGCGAGCAACAGGGCCGATGCCGTAAGGAATGCGAGGAGGAACGCAAACGGCGCGGCCAAGAGGATCAGCATGAAGATCTTGGTGACGGACCAGGTCTGCTCGGCGAGATCACGCATGAAGCCCCGCGCGAAGACCTGCGAGCCCAGCGCACCCAGGCAGAGCCACGCGGCCACCAGCCACCAAGCCAAGCCTGCGGCGAGGAACGCCGCCCCGGCCTTCTCCCGTGGCGTCCACGGAGCCGGACGCGCGTCGGCCGCGCGGCGCCGAGAGGCTAGGATCGTGTGCACGATCAGCACCGCCAACAGCCCAACAAAGATCCAGCCTCGCCAGTGTACGCCGGCGTCGGGAGGCGTGAGCGGCCGAAACGCGATCCACAGCAGCGCCAAGGGCCACACGAGGCCGGCCGTCTCGCGCCACCACCGGCCGCGCACGAGCGCCATCGCTTGGCCCCGCCACTGCGGCCGGCGCAGGAGCGCGGCCGCCGCCAGATAGCCCCGCGTGTCAAACCAGGGGCAAAGCGAACAGAAGACGCGCACATACGCGAGCGCAGCCAGGTTGAAGCACAGGTTGTTCGGCACAGCCAAGGCCACCAGCGCGAGCAAGCCGGCCACCGCCAGCTCCGCGAGGATGCCCGACAGCAGCACCGCAACCCGGCCGCGCACGGGCAGCAGACAAATTTGCCGCAAATCGGCCACACACAC
>JAJRTI010000415.1 GCA_024278415.1 Planctomycetota bacterium
CGATCTCTACGCGTTCTCTCTGCCACGCCTGAAAGAGATCCAGATACCGGTCAACAGCCATTTCCACGCGAAGGGATCGAGGGTGTTGGCAGGCCAAGTCGCCGCAGCAATCCAAGAGGCGCTGGGCCGACGCAAGTCGGAATGACCGCGCGCGGGGCGTATGACGCCCCCTGACCCTCACAAACACCGCGCACAGTACGCGCCTGCCTGTCGGGGCTGCGACGTAGACAGGTGCGAACGCACATGCTCTTCTCTCCCTTCTCCGTTCCCTCGCTCCTTCCGCCCCGCGCCGCCTCTGCTCTGTCACCCCCCTCACCTTGTCATCTGCGCTCTCTGTGCCCCAAGTCCACCTAACAACTAAGAACGATCCCCACTCCGCTCAAGCTGCGCCCTGTTGCCTTCCATGTGCACCACGTGCAGGCTGATGTCGTTCCGCTTGGCTTCATCGTGCCAACAGTACAGGTCAACGGGCACGGCACTAGTCGTCTTCAATACCAAAAAACGTGACAAATGTGTCAAGTTTTGCGCCGTGGACTGGAGCGGAAGGCCTTCGCCTTCCGTCGCGGCCCTGGGCCATAGGCTCGGAATGCGAAGGCATTCCGCTCCATCTCGACGGTTTGAGGCGAAGCTTCGCTAACACCGCGTCCGCTGTCCCGGCTGGTTGGCAGCTCTCCAAGGCTTAGCCGTACTAACGGGTCTCCGTAGATGTCCCTTCCGCTTCTGTGGGCGGACAGGATTCCATTGATGGATCAACTCTTGCTCATAGCCCTCGGCTGCCTGAAAATGGTCCTTGCCAAGCGAAGCGATGTACAAGTCGAAGCCTGCTCGAAGCATACCGGCGACAAGGTGAACGTACCCAGCGTTGTATCTAGCGGACCTTCGGTATCCGTCATCTTGCTTGGCACCAAAGTACTTTGCCTTCCCGATGTAGTAAGGCCGGTCACCATCATCTGGATGATGGAATACATATAGGTAGAACGATCTGCTTAGTGCAGATTCAACCGACTTGTGATCGTATCGTTGCCAAGTGAGATGCATGGTGGATCCAATCACCTAAGTGGTCACTTGCCTCCGAAGATTGCCCCGAGAACCACTCCGAGAATTCCCCCCCGATTGCGCCAACCTTCCCGATGACGTCTCCTGCATCCCACTGTGCTTCAGTTCCGGGGGCGGCTGCACCCACCACCGCGCCCGAGATTGCACCTAAGATGGCGCCAGCGATCACGCCGATGGTTGCCCCAATGACTTGGCCGCTCTCGTCTTCTGTCACGTTCTTGCCGAAGTTCTTGCCGATCAATAGGCCCAGGAAGGCACAGCAGAGCGCGGCGTGGAATGCGTTACCGTTGAATTCCTCAAAGATCACTTGTGTAAGGCTGCTTACGACCACTCCGATGATACAGCCAAAGATGACGCCGAAGATCCCTGCCTTGACTGCGCAGCCCCAATCGAGGCGTGGGATGATTTCCATAGCAGCCGAGCAAACTGCCTTGAGGCGTGACCACACTGCATTAACCGGGTCGGTATCAGCGTCCGCCGGGCTCACCATGTCTTCAGACGGCTCGGCGCTCGGCCCGAAGTCCACCTTCAGTTCGCCCTTGCTTGTTAGGACGCCCCTCACCTGAGGTGGCGCTTCATCTGAAGCCGCGGCCTCGCGCCCTCCGTCTGAAATGGTGAGTACACCCTTCAGCGCCGCGAGTTCAGGGTCATCTCCGCTCAGCTCAGCAGTCCCCGCGTTAGCGTCCGTCCTACGGGTGTCAGCATTCGGGCCGGGCGCGAGCAGGGACTGCCACGGTGCCTGTTCCATCGCAGAGAGCAACTGCTGGCAGTTCGCATACCTGTCCTCCGGCCGCTTCGCCAGAGCTTTGGCGATGATCCGGCACACACTCTCCGGCACTGTCCCGTCGATGCTCCTGGGATCGGGCGGCGCATCCTCACGGTGCTGGCGCATCACGTCCAACATGTTGTCGCCCTTGAACGGCAACTCGCCCGTAACCAGCACGAAGTAAGTCGCTCCAACGGAGTAGATGTCGGATCGGCCGTCGAGTGGCTTACCGTCGCATTGTTCTGGGCTCATGAACGACGGCGTGCCGATGCCACCTCGCGCGTCGAGGGTGATGATGGAATCACCGTCGCGGATGCTCTTGGTCAGCCCGAAGTCAATCACCCGAACAACGTCCCTGTGATCAAGCATGATGTTCGCAGGCTTCACGTCTCGATGCACGATGCCTTGCCCATGCACCGCGGCTAGCGCGTCGGCAACGTCGAACACAACCCCCGCTGCTCGGGCCAGGTTGAGCTTACCTTCGCGGTCAAGGATGTCCTGCAAGCTATCGCCCTCAACGTACTCCATCTCGATGTAATGCCAGCCTTCAACCTGAGACACGTTGTACACCTTGACCACGCCTGGATGCTCTAGCCGAGCCAGCGCTCGCGCCTCGCGCAAGAAGCGTTGTACCACGCGCTCAGACTTCTCGGCCCTTTCCTGGGGCAGCACCTTGACCGCTCGTAGCTGCCTTAGTCCCACATGCTCGGCCTTGAATACCGCGCCCATTCCTCCTTCGCCCAGCTTCTCGATAAGTCTGCACTCGCCCAGTTGCATGCCTACAAGGGCATCGACAGGCGCGTCGGATCCCTCGTCTTCGCTCGGCGGAGTACGCATATGGAAGGCCAGCACCAGGGGAACCTGGCACAGGGGGCAGGTGTACTCGCGGCTCTCCTTGTAGTTGAGTGCGCGATACGTCTTGCCGCAGTCCGAGCATTTGAGTAACTGCTCAGGCATTCCCGTCTGCTCCATGTGTCCGTCTGTCCTTGCGCATGGACATTCTAAGAACCCCCACGAAGAGGGGCAGGGCCTTAGTTTGCCTCTACGTTTCGGAACGCAGTGGAGCTGAGAATCGGACGCATGGGTGCCAACTCTCTGCCGATCCATCGCTCACCGCATGCACGCAACGCCAAGGGCCCGACGTCTCGGCTCACTTCTCGAACGCGATCTCGTCGATCTCGATCACCGCGCCCTGCGTCGAGCAGGGGTCGAGGCGAATCTTGGTGATGAGCCCGCGCCAGCGCCGGTTCTCGTGCAGGGGGAACACGTAGTCGTGCATCTGCCCCTCCACCACGTCGAGCCGCACGCTTGCGACCTCGGACGTGCTCGCGGTCGGCGTGGACCAGAAGACCTGGCACTTGTCGCCCTTCTTCGCGCCGATCACCTTCATGCGCACGCGCAGCTTGGGCCAGTTCTTCGCGTGGATGCGCATGGCCGGGCTGCCGAACGCCGGGTCGCGGTGCGCGGCCTCCGCGCGCAGCAGGCCCGGCTTCTGCTCGATGCGACGGAGGCCCATCATCAGCCCCCAGCCCTCGTGGTCCTTGTTGAACGTCCAAGCGGTCCCGTAGCGCTCCGGGGCCATGGGCAAGTCGTACGGCCCCAGGCCCACGTCGACAGGCGCGACGTTGGCCGGGTAGTCGCCCGGGCCGCAGAAGGCCTCCCGCATCGCGTCGAGCGCCTTGAACCCGAACTGCGCGCAGGGCTCGAGGTAGCTGCCCTCGCCCCATTCGTTCCACGGGCCGATGGTGATGATCCGCTCGCCGTTCGCGTCGGCCCATTCCCGCGCCTCGCGGCAGAGCGCGCCGAATTTCTCGGGGGTGAAACTGTGGATCACCAGTGCGCGGTCGCCGTGCCATGGTTCCGCCGACCACCCGGTGTCTACGATGGGGAAGTAGCGCAAGCCCGACGCCCGCGCCTGTGCGTTCGCCCACACCTCGGGCGACGTCTCGACGACGCGGTCAAACGCGAACACGCGCTTGCCGGCTTTCTTCTGCGCGAGTTGGAACCCGTGGTACGAGGTGAACGCTTCGTAGCCCTCGTCCTTCAGCATCTTGGCGCCGGCTTTGTTGTGGTGCCCGCTCATCGCCACGAAGTAGATGCCCTTGTATCCCGCGTCGCGGGCCATCTTCTGCGACATCGCGTACAGCTTCGCGGCTTCCTCTGAGCCGCCCATATCGCGGCGGATGTTCGCCGGCGCCCAGATGTACACCGCGGGCCGGCCGTCGATGCGGTAGTACTCGTCCATGTGGAAGTAGTGGTCGATCCAATACTGCGTCACTTTGCGCCAGTCCTCCACGGAGTGTGTGTTGGGCCGGTTGTGGTTGGCCCACATGAGGCAAAACTTGAGGTACTTGCGGTAGCGCGCGTTCATGTATGCCTTGTGGATCCAGTGATCCAGTTGCCGGCCGCCCTGGCTCCAATACCAGTCGACCATGAAGAACGTGACACCGTGCTCCACGGCCCACTTGATCTGCCAGTCCGCGCACTCCGGGTTGGCCTCGTCGTACCAGCCCAACACCGGCTTTCGAATCGGCGCGACGCGTCGGATCGGCTCCCAGCGGTCGGGCGAGTGCCAACCGGGGAAGTAGAACACGCCTACGTCGTACTTGCTCTTCACCGGCCG
>JAJRTI010000416.1 GCA_024278415.1 Planctomycetota bacterium
GACGCGATGGTCGTGCAGTTGGCGCGGCTCGTGCGCCAACACCCGCGGGGCAAGGACTTCGCCACGGCCGCGGACATGGTCGAGCTTGAAAAGAAGGCGCGCTCGCTCGCGTCCGGCACGATGCTCCAAAAGGCGATCGTGTCCGTCGACGCGGCCGGAGGACTCCTCGAACTACTCATCCGTGAGATCGACGCGGACGGCAAGCGCACCGCGAAGCTCGACAAGATTCTCGCGGGCCGCAAGATGGCCCGGCTCACGGCCAGCAACGCGCTCCACGAACTCCGCGAGAGCGCGTATTACAACCTGCTGCTCTGGGACCTCATACTTGCCCCCGAGGAGAAGCCCGATGACGAAGCGGCTGCGCAAGACGAGTAGCCTGCTGGCCGTGGCGCTCATCGCGTCAGGCGCGCTCGCGGCTGCGCAAGACGCAGCGGTCGATCGCGAGGTCGCCGCGCTGTCGAAGAAGCTCATGGCCGACCCGCTTGACGAGACTTCGGCCACGAAGCTTGAGAAGCTGCGGAACAAGCAGAGGCAACAGCGCAACGACGCGCTGGCCGCGCTGATCAAGGGGCTGAAGGCCTACCTCGCGGGCCGGCCGAGCGTGGCCGCGATCGACCTCAAAACCGCAGCCGCGGTCCGGCCGGTTGCAGACATGGCCGAGCGCATGCTGCCCATGACGCTGGACTCGCTCATCCGCAAATGCCGCCGCGGGGAGGCGGGCAACACGATGGCCGCCGGAGACGTATGCGTATTCTGCGGCAACACCGGGTGGGCCGACTGCCCGAAGTGCTTCGGCGCCGGAGTGCGCGTGTGCCCGGATTGCAAAGGCACCGGCAAGCTTCCGCGCACCGCCAAGGTGCTCAGAGTCCCGCGGTGCGGCGGCACCGGCGCACTGCCCTGCGACGTGTGCAAAGGCAAAGGAGTGGTCCGGTGCACGCACTGCACCAACATCCCCGAAGGCGCGGCGGAAGAAAAAACCCGGGAAGCGACCGACCCTGAGACCGCGGCCATCCGCCGGTGCATGATCGCCGCGCGCTACATGCAAGCGGGAGGCATCGACTTCGACGACGCGGCCGAGCGCGCGGTCTCGCCCAAGCTGGCGGAGTAGCCAACGCAAGGGCGCGGGCCGAGCGGGGACATGAACCAAGGGCGCACAAGCGCCCGACTTCGTGTCCCCAGACGAGGCCCTTGGTCAGCGCCGTAGGCGCGGCAGCCAATAGCCAGGGGCGTGAGCCCCTGGAGAGAATGTGCGTTCCGCGCCAAAAGCCTCGTCAGGGGCGACAGAACTGTGCGAATGCGACATTCTGTCGCCTCTTCGAGGCTCTGGTGCGGTTGCTTCTTGTTTACCCAAGGCTTACGCCTTGGGCTATTGACTGTCGCCCCGCTGGGGCTACAGAAGCCCAGCGGACGCTTAAGTTCGCACCATCGCGCCATACGGCCGACTTCAGGCAATGGGCCTGACAGGGAATCCTCCCGAAGGTTGTTAACCTTCGGGAGGCTGTCTGGTTCATGTCCCCGCCTGCACTCGGCTGCTTACGCTCCGAGCCCCATCGTCAGCTTCACGGCCTCGGTATGGTCGATGGTGGGCTTGAACTCCATGCCCACGTACGCCTCGTACCCGAGCGCGTCGATGCGCTTGAAGATGTTCTCGTAGTTAAACTCGCCGGTGAGCGGCTGGTGCCGGCCCGGCACGTCCGCCATGTGGAAGTGGCCGATGAGGTCGATGTTGGCCTCGATCGTTTCGATGATGTTGCCCTCGGTGATCTGCTGGTGGTAGATGTCGTAGAGCAGCAGCACGTTGGGCGAGCCGACCTCGCGGAGGATCTCGAAGCCTTCGGCCGACGTGTCGAGGTAGTAGCCCTTGTGGTTCACGAGGATGTTGAGCGGTTCGAGGTAGAGCTTGAGGCCGGCCTCCTCCAGCACCGGCGCGGCCGCGGCGAGCGCGTCGACGATGGCCTTGTGCTGGACCGCGCGGTCCACGCCCTCGATCTCCTGGCCCGTGGTCTTGAGGCAGCCGGGGCAGTTGAGCTTCTTCGCGATCTCGACGGCCTCCTTGACCTCCTCGACGAACTGGTCCTTGTTCGCCGCGTCGACGATGGGCACTTGGGACGCGCTGAACGCGGCGACCGCGATGTCGTGCTCTTGCGCGGCCGCGGCGACCGCGTCGAGGTCTTTGTTCGCGTGGCCCCAGAACTCGATGGCCGGCGCGCCGGCCGCCTTGGCCTTGGCGATGCGGTCGACGAACTCGACGCCGGGCTCGTTGAAGATCATCTCGATGCAGACGCTGAAGTTGGGCATGGGTAGCTCCGAACGTAGTGTAAAGGGGGACGGCGTGGCTCACCGTCGTGACGCACAATGCAGACGAGGCGACGATTCTACATTCCGGCCTCCCAGGCCACAAGCCCTTGATCATGTCTCGAATGGCTCGCGCGGGTGCTGGACGTCCACGTGCAGCACCCACTCGGCGCGGCCGTGTCGTCCGCTCGCGCATCATCGGGTCCTCAGCGGACCAGGGGGTCCGCGCCTGGGGGCCACGGACGTGGACGTCCGTGGCCCGTCGAGACTCGCTCGCGGCTTAACACAAGCGCCCACGTGTGGGGTCTGGCCGGCCCTCACTGACGCGCCGCGCTGTGCCGCGAGACGACAGCCGCGGGCTGAGTGGGCTCCCACACAATGCGACTCGGCGAGCTTGACACCTTGGGGCCGCGATGGGACTATGTCCTGCTCCACCTTGTGCCTCAAGGTCGCTTAGATTGCCCCCAAAACAGAAGCCCATTGCCTCTGGCGCGGCGGTTGATGCCGAGCCCAGCGCTCCCGCCTCTGCATCAACCATCAACCATTAACCATCTCCTTCATCCCTTGCCCTACCGCACCCGCGACATCTCCGCCGCCGTCTTGTGCGCCCTCACTTGGGCCGGCATGATCGTGCTTCGCAAGCTGGGGCTCAACGACCTCCACGTGCTCACCGTGCTCGTGCTGAGCCGTATCGTGACCGTGCTTCTGGTGGCCGCGATCATGCTCGCCACGAAACGCGAGATCATGATCCGGTCCCGCGGGATCATGCGGTTCGTGGTGCTGCTTGGGTTTGCCAACCTTGTGCTGAACTGGCTGGGCAACCAAGGCATGCAGTGGACCACGGCCACGTCCGCGTCCATGCTCTTCAAGACCGACGTGCTCTACACCATCGTCTTGGGCTGGATCTTCCTCGGCGAACGGGTGCGCCTCCAGCAGTTCCCGCTCATCGCCATTGCCATCGTCGGGTGCGTCATGGTCATCGCGGCCCGCGCGGCGGGGAGCGAGCCGGGCCAGCACCCACTCGCCGGCAACATCTTGTGCGCGGTCTTTGGATTGATCCTGACGCTCAACGCGATTCTCATTCGAGCCAAGCTGACCGGCCTGGGCAAGATGCAACTCACGTTCTGGAACTCGTTCGTCGGGCTGCTTTTCTTCACGGCCGCATGGCTCATCCTCGCCGCGTTCGGCAAGGTGGACTTGCGCGAGCAATTCGCCATCATCGGCGACAAGCCGGTGCTTATCCCCATTCTGGTCGGGGCGGCGGTCGCGTCGGCGGCTACGTTCGTCCTGTATTACCAGGCGATTTGGAACTTGCCGGTGTGGGTGGTGCGCGTGATTCTGCTCTTGTCTCCCGCGTGCGCCATCGGCCTCGCGGCCGTGGTCCTGAGCGAACGGCCCACACCGCTCCAACTCGTCGGCATGGTCCTGCTCCTCGGCGGCACGGCCGGAGTGGTGCTGACCGGCCGAAATGGCGCCGAAGAGAATCGCAAGGCCGCACAGGACGCGGCTGGAGCAGACGCCGCCCCATGAACCATCAACCATAACCCATCAACCATTCGGAGACCCCAATGGCCGATATCAAGCTCGCGGGCCAAGCGCTCGTCAACGAAGTCAACACCACCGTCTGCCCGCTTGGCGAAGTCGCCTGCTGGTGGCTTGGACAGAACGGATTCATCTTCAAGGGCGGCGATGCCATCGTCTACGTCGATCCCTACCTTGCGGAGAACGAGAAGCGACAGACTCCGGCTGCTCTCAAACCGGAGGAAGTGACCCACGCGTCGATGGTGCTGTGCACGCACGACCACAGCGACCACATCGACCGCGCGTCGCTGCCGGGCATCGCGGCCGCGTCGCCGCAGGCCGTGTTTGTCGTGCCGCGGCCGGCCGTGGGCACGCTCATCGAGTTGGGCATCCCGGAAGAACGCATCATCCCCTCGGGCCATCTCGACACCGTCGGCGTGTGCGGCGTGAGCATCACCGGCATCAAGACGCGGCATGAGTTGTTCGATGAGAACCCCACGCTCGGCTTCCCCTACCTCGGCTTCGTGCTGGAATGGAACGGCCTCACGCTCTACCACGCCGGCGATGCAAACGTGTACGAGGGCCTTGTGACCACTCTGGCAGACTTCCGGCCTCAGGCCGCGTTCCTGCCCATTAACGGCCGCGACGCGGAGCGCTTGGGCCGGAACTGCCTCGGCAACATGACCTACCAGGAGGCGGTCGATCTCGCAGGCGATATCGGCGTGGACCTCGCGGTCCCCATGCACTGGGACATGTTCGCGAACAACTCGGAGGATCCCCAGAAGTTCGTGGACTACATGGCCGTGAAGTATCCCCAGATCAAAACGTGGGTGGGGCAGGTGGGAGAGAAGATGGTGGTGCGGTAGCGAATTGCAGATTGAAGACTAGGAATTGGGGAATGGAGATTGGGGAGGCGCGTGCGCGCTAGTGTCGCGTCCCGCAAGTTCGTTTACCCAATCCGACGCACAGGCTGGGCAATGCCTGCCAATTCTAGCGGACGCTACCCTCGGTGGATGCGTCCCCGACCCAGGGTGCGGCGCCTCATGCCGCTACGCCGTAGGCGTTATACCCCAGAGCCCAGGGTTAAGCGTAGCGCAACCCTGGGAAACCGAGGCCCACCCGAGCACGCAAAACCCCGAATGGGGTTTCACAGGAGTTCGCGTTTCCAAGGAGCCTCGGCGGCGTCGCACGGCCCACCCAACGGGTTCTACGCGGACAGCCTCGCACCGTATCCCACATTTTTGTGGAACGCCTTCGGCGTTCCGTCGTTTTGCGGCCGTCAACCCAGGGTATCCGCATTCTGCGGCTACCCTGGGCTTTGTTGTCAAACCCCGTTCGGGGTTTGTGCACAATTGCGCCCCGTGTGGCGTTCTGGGAGTGCGTTTGCTCAATCGGACGACGCGGGTCTCCAGGCACACGCCCCACCTACCCAGATATGCATACGAACTTGCGGGACGCGGCGCTACGGCCTTGCGCTGTCCAGCGCGTTGCCGAAACCGGGCTTGCTCGGGGAGGCGGCGTCACAATAGGGCCCTTCGAAGCGCCCGTCCAGCGCCGCGTCGCCGGCCGCGTTCGCGAAGCCGGCCTTGCTCACCTTGTCGAAGTTGTAAAGCGCGATCGTCGCGGCGCCTTGGCCCGAATAGGGCGCTGCTGGTGGAGCCGCGAACGTGAACGCGGCCGCGCTCAGGCGCACGTCGTCGAGCATGCCATTGAAACAACGCGCTCCGCGGCCGGAACCATACTCCGCGAGCCGCAAGGGCACCGGCACGCGGCGGATGCTTGCCGGCGCGGCGCGGGTCGCCGGGTCGAGTTTGCCGTTGATGTAGATCTTCATCTTCCCGCCCGCGCCCTCCGACACGCACGCGATGTGCGTCCATTTCTTGGCCGGCACTTTGCCATCGGACTTCAGCGTCCAATCGCGTTCGCCGTCGTTGAGCCGCAACACCACGTGGCCCCCTTCAACGAGCATGACCTCCCACCCGCGGCCGGCGTTGTCCTTGAGCGTGTGGTCGTACTTCGACAGCAGCCTCGGCGCGGACGTCTGTTTGCGCACGTACGCCCACATCTCGACCGTCAGCTTCGCGTCTGCGAACGCGAGCTTGTCGTGGGCCGGCACGTACGCGCTCGGCCTGAAGCAGCGCCCGCTCATGCCGCTGTAATTGAAGCCGGTCACGCCGGGGAAATCGAGCGCCTCCTGGCCAAGAGGCCACACGAACAGCATCGC
>JAJRTI010000417.1 GCA_024278415.1 Planctomycetota bacterium
CTGCCATTCGCCATCTGGCGTTGGCTATCGTGTCTGACCGCCTGAGAGCGGACTTTCCAACACCCTCTGCACGACGAGAAAGGAACGCGTATGTCACTGCCCATCGCACTTCAACTCTACACGGTTCGCGACCAGATGGAGAAGGATACGCCCGGCACGCTCAAAGCTGTGGCCGACATCGGCTACACGCAGGTCGAAGCCGCGGGCACGTGCGGCATGGAGCCGGCCGCGTTCAAGGAGGCCTGCGACGCGGCCGGCCTGACGATCATCAGCGCGCACGTGCCGCCGCCGACAGGCGGGTGCCCCTGCGAGACCATCCAGATGGCCAAGGCGCTTGGCGTGTCGTACCTCGGCACCGGCATGCCCGGGCCGTTACGCGAGCAAGGCCTCGAAGGGTTCAAGGCACACGCCGCGAACTGCGACAAAGCAGCCAAAGCCCTCGCGGAAGAAGGCATCACCCTCTGCTACCACAACCACTCGTTCGAGTTCGTCGAGTTCGATGGCAAGTACGGGCTCGATGTGCTCTACGAGGAGTCGACTGCGCTTATGGCTCAGTTCGATGTGTATTGGGTTTTGCACGGCGGCGAGGATCCCGCCCCATACATGCTGAAGTGGAAGGACCGCTGCAAGACGATCCACCTCAAGGACATGCTCGACGACGAGGCGAAGTCCTTCGCGGAAGTCGGCCAAGGCATCCTCGACTGGCCGAGCATCTTCGAGGCGGCCGCGGAGATCGGCGTGGCCTACTACATCGTCGAACAAGACCGCTGCGCGGGGCCGTCGCTCGAGTCGGCCAAGATCAGCTTCGACAACCTGAAGAGTTGGGGCTACGCGTAGTCGTCGGCCCCGATTCCCAAGCACGATGTCCCGTCAACGCCGGCCGCGTGGCCGGCGTTGACATGTTCTTTGAGCGGCGTTAGAATGGTAGTTTTGTCCTGCCTAAGGCAAGTGGCCCGGCGACGCAAGAGATGGTTAGCCCCGGGCCACAACACACGTCGGCAGCCAGTTGAAGGAGCATACCCATGGCTACGTTGAACCTCGGTGGCAAGGATCTGGAAATCGATGAGGACGGCTTCATCCAGGATCCCGAACAGTGGGATGATGGCGTTGCCGCCGACCTCGCCAAGACTGAGCAAGTGGATGAACTGACTGAGGACCACTGGAAGGTTGTGAACTACATTCGGGAATACTTCATCGAGTTCGGGTCCGCGCCCATGGTCCGCAAGCTGTGCAAGGCGAGCGGATTCAAGCTGAAAGAAATCTACGAACTCTTCCCCACCGGCCCTGCGAAGGGAGCCTGCAAGATTGCCGGCCTGCCCAAGCCCACGGGTTGCGTGTAGCGGACGCTAGACGCGTTACGAGTACGGGGTTTATCGCGCCGCGATGCCCCCTGAGTCCGCGACGGTCCGTCGCACTAATGAGGATTGCTCGCGTCATGAGCCTTGTTTCTGTGGAGCATCGGGCCGGGAAGTCCTTCACGGTCAGCATTCGGCAGCACGAGTTGGTCGTGGATGCCAGTCTTGAGGATGGCGGTGAGGACGGTGGCCCCAAGCCTACTGAACTCTTCGTTGCCTCCCTCGGATCATGTATCGGCATCATGATCGCTGCGTACTGCCAGAATGCTGATTTGCCCTATGAAGGCATGGAGGTCGACGCAGCGTTTGACCTCGCGGCGGATCCCATTTGCATCGGCAGTATCGCCATTGACATCACGATGCCGGAGGGTTTCCCCGAGGAACGGCGCAAGGCGCTGCTGCGAGTCGCACAAGCTTGCCCCATTCACAATACTTTGCACCGACCGCCCCAGATCAGCGTGGAAGTGGTCGACTAACCGTCTGGGGGCCAAGGCGGAGGGCGAGTATGAGCCTTCGAGACAGACTGGCCGAGCGGAAGGGCGCAGTCGTGGCTGAATGGCTGCGCCAGGCGATCGAGGCGTACCCCGCAGATGCGGCGCGATTCCTCTTGCAAGAGACCGATCCTTTCGCAAACCCTCTTGGCCGCACGACGGCGGAAGGCCTCGCAGGGCTCGTTGACGAGTTGCTTGGCCGCGGGAGCATTGCGTCGTCTTCGCCACATTTGCGGCGAATCGTCGAGGTCCGAGCGATTCAGGATTTCCCGCCATCCCAGGCGCTCGCTTTCTTGGGCAAGCTGAAGGAAATCGTGCGGGAGGAGCTGGCGCACGCTGGCGCGTCTGAAGGGTTAGACCATGAGTGGCTCGCGTTCGATGCTGAGGTGGACAAGCTCGTGCTCGCCGCATTCGACGCGTACATGGCTTGCCGCGAGAAGGTGTATGAGTTGAAGGCCAACGAGATCCGCAACCGTACGGCGATGCTCCTGCAACGCACGGGCGTGCTGGCTCCTGAGGAGCCTTGCGCGGCCGGCCCATCCGACTGAGAACTCACAGGAAGACGCCACCGCCCTCAAGATTGTCGCTTCATGAACGCGTTACCTGCCATCGTCGCCTCGATCACCGCCATCATGCTGCTGGCCATGGTGCCGCTGCTGGGCGTTGTCGCGGCGAAGCTCGACTTTGTTTTTGCCATCGTTATCCCGTATCTGGCTGCAGCCACCTTCCTCGTTGGCGTCGTCTACCGCGTCGTGCTTTGGGCTCGATCCGCGGTGCCGTTCCGGATTCCCACGACCTGCGGGCAGCAGAAGTCGCTGGAATGGGTGCAGGGCCAGCCGCTGGAGAACCCACCGTCTATGCCATGGGCCGTCGCTCGTATGGCGCTGGAGGTGCTTGTGTTCCGGTCGCTCTTTCGCAACACGAAGGCGCGGTTGCATGAGGATGGCCGGCTCTCGTACCGCTCCGAGAAACTGCTTTGGGCCGCGGGGCTGCTGTTCCACTGGAGTTTGCTCGTGGTGGTCGTGCGCCACCTTCGCTTCTTTTGCGCACAGGTGCCGAAGCCCGTCTCTATGCTGGCGTCGCTTGATTCCTGGTTCAATATTGGCGCGCCTGAGGTTTACCTTTCCGGGCGGGTATTGCTGCTCGCGCTCTTGTTCCTTTTCTTCCGTCGGGTCCTGAGTCGTCAGTTGCGGTACATCTCTCTGGCGGCGGATTATTTCCCCCTGTGCCTCATCGGAGCGATCGCGCTGTCCGGAATCTTTCTACGGCAGGTGAGTCGCATCGACATCACCGCTGCAAAGGCCCTGGCCGTTGGCCTTGCGACTTTTCATCCCATCGTGCCGGCCGGCTTGTCTCCCTTGTTTTACCTGCACATCTTTCTCGTGTGCGTGTTGCTTGTGTACGTTCCGTTCAGCAAACTGATGCACATGGGCGGCGTGTTCCTCTCCCCGACGCGTAACTTGGCGAACACTAGCCGCCTGCGCCGGCACGTGAACCCCTGGGATTACCCCGTGAAGGTTCACACCTACGAGGAGTACGAGGACGAGTTCAGAACCAAGATGAAAGCCGCAGGCCTGCCATTGGAGAAGGACGAATAATGCCAGAGAGTCCAGAAGGCATTGCCCCGCCGGAAGAACTCTCGCGGGTCGACTACTCCCCACCTCCAACCGATTGGATGAACACGTCGGTCGACTTCAAGCAGGGCATGTGGTCGTACAGCGCCAAGGGCAAGCACTTGGAGTACCTCGATCTGCCCAACCCGCGCGACTGGTCGCCCAAGGACGACGATTGGCAGCTCCCCGAGAATTGGCGGGAGATCATCCTCGAAGGCCTCCGCGAACGCATCGACCGATTCCGCTCGTTGCGGGTGTTCATGGACATATGCGTGCGTTGCGGCGCGTGCTCGGACAAGTGCCACTTCTTCTTGGGCACGGGCGACCCGAAGAACATGCCAGTGCTGCGCGCCGAGCTGCTGCGCTCCGTGTACAAGCGCGAGTTCACCAAGGCGGGGAAGTTGCTCGGAAAGATCGCGGGTGCGCGAGACCTGACCGTCGATGTGCTCAAGGAATGGTTCTATTATTTCTACCAGTGCACCGAGTGCCGGCGCTGCTCGGTGTATTGCCCGTACGGCATTGACACGGCCGAGATCACGATACTGGCCCGGGAGCTGATGACCCTCGTGGGGGTGAACATCGGCTGGACTATTGAGCCCGCGGCCAACTGCTTCCGCACCGGCAATCACCTGGGCGTGCAACCCCACGGCATCGCGGACAGCATCGAGTTCGCGGTGGACGAGTTGGAGGAGATCACGGGCATAGCGGTCGACGCGCCGATCAACAAGAAGGGCGCGGAAGTGCTCTTCATCGCGCCATCTGCCGATTACTTTGCGACGCCTCACTACTTCACGCTCCTGGGCTACCTCGCGCTGTTCCACGAGATCGGCCTCGATTACACGTGGAGCACGTATGCATCCGAGGGCGGCAATTTCGGCCTGTTCACGTCGCACGAAATGATGAAACGCTTGAACGCGAAGATGTACGCAGAGGCCGAGCGGCTTGGCGTCAAGTGGATTCTGGGCGGCGAGTGCGGGCACATGTGGCGGGTCGTGCACCAATACATGAGCACCATGAACGGGCCCGCCGATTTCCTCGAGACGCCTGTCTCCCCCGTGACAGGCACGCGCTTCGGCCACGCGGCCGGCACGAAAATGGTGCACGTGTGCGAGTTCACCGCCGATCTGATTCAGCACGGCAAGATCAAGCTCGACCCCAGCCGCAACGACCAGTGGCGCGTGACGTTCCACGATTCTTGCAATCCAACCCGCGCGATGGGCATGATCGAGGAGCCGCGCTACATCATCAAGAGCGTGTGCAACAACTTCTTCGAGATGCCAGCGAACACGATCCGCGAGCACACGTTCTGTTGCGGGAGCGGCGCGGGCCTCGGCGGGGAAGAGAACATGGAGGCGCGCCTGCGCGGCGGATTCCCACGAGCTAACGCGGTCCGGCACGTGCACGAGAAGCACGGCGTGAACTTGCTCGCGTGCATCTGCGCTGTGGACAAGGCGTCGTTTCCCGCATTAATGGATTACTGGGTTCCAGGCGTCGAGGTTGGAGGCATCCACGAACTCGTGGGCAACGCGCTGGTGATGGAAGGCGAGCATGAGCGTGTGACGGATCTTCGCGGGGAGCCGTTGCCAGGAAAGGAGACGCAGGGCGATGTATGACCGGGGAAAGATCATCCTGGGCTTGATCCTCTTTGTCGCGGCCGCGATGTTCCCGATTTGGGCCAACCTCGCGACGGCCCGCACGGCTGACAAGCCTGGCCTCAAGCCGGTCGAGCCCTATGTGGACCCGTCGCTCACGCCGCCCACTTACCACTTGCCTCTGAAGAAGTGGCGAGCGAACCATTTGCGCAGCGTCAAGAAGGGCGCACGCACGCGATACGAATGCGTGCTGTGCCACGAGCCGCCGCGGCACTGCAATCGATGCCATCGCTACATGGGTGTCCGCGATTTCATTGACCGGCCAGTTGCGCCTCCCATGTCCCCTCAGCCGGCCCCGAGCCCGCCGGCACGATCTCCCGCGTCGCAACCATGAATCCCTTTTCACTTATCATCACTGGCCTGCTGGCTCTGCCCACGGCCGCCTCGCACGCGCCGGGCTGGAGCCCTGAGCGCGCAGCGGCTTACCGCCGGGTGACGACCCTGCACGCGAAGAGGATGGTCGAAAAGCTCCAAACTCGCGGGCAGTAATTCCGAAAGGACGGATTGCCCTGCCTCGGCGCGGGCGACCGCCTCTGTTTGTCGTGCCATGTCCTCGCCCCAGGCACGGCCCGGAGCCTGAGCCCGCTCCACATCACGATGATGCGCGGCATGCACAAGGGGCTCACTAAGAGTGCTCCCAAGGACATACGCAGAGTCCTCTGCGTCGATTGCCACGCGTATCCGCTGGCCAGTGGGGATTTGGCCAAGGGCGGGATGAAGGCTGAGGCATTGGTTGGCGTGCAGTCGGGGGATTTGAAGTTCGACATTAATCGCAAAGCCTGCGTGCAGCCGGCCTGCCACACGGACCAGAACCTCAAGTGGGCCGAGACCTCTCTTGATCGCATGAAGCAGGCCGTGAAACATGTGCCGACCGACGAGCTGTTCCGCGCGGACACGACGTGCGACCTCCTGGGACATCGATTTGACAGCTTCATCGGGCGCGGCCCCCTGAAGCTGGCGGGCGTGGTGACGCCGTGGATTCTTCTGGCCGTGATGCTCGCGATCGGCTATCGCCTATTGCAGATCGCGTCCCGCTCCGCATCGGGCAAACCGCCCGCGGACGCGGATTCATCTGCTAGCGAGGAGGCGCAACATGAATAGACGAGACTTCATCAAAAACGCGGCGGCCGCCGGCGCCCTGGTGCTGGGAGGGCGGTATGCCGTGGTCCTCGCGACGAGCTGCGGCCAGGACGGCCGCGGATTCATTTGCGATCGGGCGACTGACCCGCCCCTGAAGTTCTCCGATGCCGCGCCAGACCCCACAGCCCTTTACGGCATGGTCATCGACGCGGAGAAGTGCATCGGCTGCCACAGTTGCGCCATGGCCTGCCGCAACGAATTCCACGTGCCGCCTGGCGTGTGGAAATCCTGGGTCAAGGTCGTGCAGAAGGCCGGCCAGAAGCTTTTCCTGCCGCGCCTGTGCAATCACTGCAACGAAGCCCCGTGCGTCTCGGCGTGTCCTGTGAAGGCGTCTTACCGTCGCGAAGACGGCTTGGTGCTGGTGCGCTACGATCGCTGCATTGGGTGCAAAGCCTGCATGGTCGCGTGTCCGTATGATGCGCGGTTCGTGCATCCTGTGAAGCATGTGGTAGACAAGTGTACTTTCTGCGCGCATCGGCTGGAGGAATGCCGGGGCCCTGCCTGCGTGGAGGTGTGTCCCACGCGAGCGCGTATCTTCGGCAACCTTAACGACCCGAGCAGCGAGATCTCTCGCGTCCTCGCGAAGACCCCCGTGCAGACGCTCAAGGCCGGCCTGGGCACGCACTGCAAGGTCTTCTACGCCAACGCGGACCAGAGCACCTTTGGCCGGATCGAAGTTGGCCGCACTCCGACCGAAACTGTTGATCGATATGAGGAGTCCTTGCCGGCCGACGTGCGCGACGCGTTCCGCAAGTACGAGAAGCAAGTGTACTAGCACGTTCGTCGTGAGGCCCGTGTGGGCCTCCTCCGAGACGGACCATACCATCCGCCCGTAGTACGCGCTGAGTCGCTTGCCGGTTTTCGAACGACAACAGGTTGTCGATGCGCCCCGTTGTGGAGTGCGCCGGCTTGACGGCGCTTTGGCTGGCAGCGCGTAGCGTTGCTTTGCATCCGCACACTCGCGGTCCGTTCGCCAGCGACAGGTGAAAAGCTAAAGCGGCGTTCCCGCACATGCGGGACCGCACTCTAGATGGGCTGCGGCGCAGCCGCCTCCTGCTCCAAGCAATCTCTTGGAGGAAGCGTAGTCGCTTATCGGTTTGCCAACGACAACATGTTGTCGATGTGTGCGGCGCGAGGCGACGTGGTTTGTAGTAGGGCAATTCATTGCCCGTCGAACGCCTTTGCCCTCACGAGGCAGACGGGCGGCAAATCGCCCTACTACAAGCGTAGTCGCTTGTCGGTTTGCGAACGCCAACATGTTGTCGATGTC
>JAJRTI010000418.1 GCA_024278415.1 Planctomycetota bacterium
ATCACCTCGACCACGAGCCGTCGCAGGTACTCCGGCACGCCCGGCTGTGCGTAGTCGAGGCAGCTTCGGTAGTAGCCATACTCCTCGCCGAGCCGCCACTCCGGATGGTTCATCCAGAAGCGCCCGGCCACCGGCCCGGTCGGTGCGCTGCTCATGTGCGCATCGTTCATTCGGAAGCTGGCGACCACAGGCAACCCCATCTCCTTCAGCGTCTTGAACACGAAGCCAATGTAATCGCCGGCCTCGTCCCGAAGTCGCTCCCGGTTGTGCACGAAGCGGCGCTGCTTCACCATGTCGGAGAATCGGAAGCCCGTGCCCACCGGCTCTGCGATCTCGCTCTCGTAGTACGTCACGTACCCGCCGAACGCGACGCAGTACGAGACCATGTCCACCTGCGTTCCTTCGAGACGCATAAGGTACTTCCGCAGGTCTTCGGCGCCAAGGTCGTCCCACGAGTAGAGGAAGTTGCTGGCGTCGTCGTTGAGGATCAGGCGCGGGTTTTTGGGCATGGGTGGCGCTCCGCTGTCAGGGTCGAATGCTGGGTTATGCGGGCGTAGCATTTCAGCCAACTGCGGCAATTGAACGCCGAGAACAGGGGCGGGCCCTGGCAGACACTTCGGTGTGTTCGGCTTCTGAGAAGCCCGACGGGCTTCTGTCTATCAGCCCAGGGTTCTCGAGCGAAGCTCGCAACCCTGGGTTTGAGAAGGTCCGGTTCGGTTCTTTCCCGTTCCGCTTCTTCTGGCCGCATGGCGGCCAGAAGAAGCGGAACGGGAAAGAGGGTAGGCGTGGTCCCCTTGCTCCCAGGGTATCGGACTGCGTCCGCTACCCTGGGCTAGAAGACGGAAGCCCGTTGGGCTTCACGATCGCGTTCTCTCAGGCGGAAAGGCTGTTCCGCAGTCTACGCCAAGCCCAAAAGTCGATGGACGCCGCGCTTGGCTTTCAAGTAACACGCGAGCGGCTCATGGGGTCGAATAGGCCGCAAGTGATGGCAACAGGCCGACTTGAGACAAAACACCGGCCATCTCGTGTTTCGGCCATACGCAGGGCGGCGAAGCTGCCTGAAAAGCTGAGGTGTTACTGCGGGGCAATATACTCCCGCGCGCAAGTTGACACAACCTTCATCGTGACAGAGAATGGGGGAGGATACCCCTTCTCTGGAGGAACTACCATGCAAATCGAAGTACCCGCATCCAAATGCAACCGCCTTGCGACGACGCGGCCAGTGATCGTCGCCACCACGCTGCACGAGAACGGAGTGGTGAATGGAGGCACGTTCGGCGCATACACGAACGTGGGCCCCACGGAGCTGGGCATCGCGATTGGCAAGCCCAGCCACACGTACCAGAACATCCAGCGCACCGGAGAGTTCGTCGTCAACGTCATCAGCGTGCGCACCGCGCGCGCGTCCGAGGTCTGCGGCGAGAGCCTGCCACCCACCGAGAGTGAAGTCGAGGCGGCCGGCTTCACGACCGCGGACTCGAAGCTCGTGGCGCCGCCGCGCATTGCGGAATGCGTCGCGGCCATCGAGTGCCGTTACGTGAAGGAACTCGACATCGGGTACCACAGCTTCGTCGTGGGCGAGGCGCAGTGCGGGTGGTGCGACGAAGGCCTGCTTGACGACAAGGGGTACTTCGACGTGATCAAGGCCGAGGTCGTGCACTGCGTGCGCTACCCCGAACCTGTGTACGCACAGCTTGGCCGTTACTTCAGGGTCGAGTAGATCGTGGACCAACCCGCCCCACGCAGACGGCCGGCTTGGCTGTGGCCGGCGCTCACCGCCATCGTCGTCCTCGGTGTGTATACGCCCACGCTTCGCTACGGGTTCGTGTATGACGACTACCATCTCTGCTACCGCGTGCCGTGGGGGGAGGTCGCGCGGGCGTTCGTGGGGCCGTGGAACCGGCACGGCATCGAGAGCCCCTACTACCGGCCGATCACGATCCTCTCCTTCGCACTCGATGCGCGCGTGTATGGGATCTCTGCCGCAGGGTACCACTTCACCAACCTGCTTCTCCACGCGGCGGCCGTGTGCCTCCTCTTCGTCTTGGCCAAGCGGCTTGGCCTCTGCGCGCCGGCATGTGCGCTGGCGGCCCTGGCGTTCGGCCTCTCCCCGCTTGCCGCGCCCGCGGCATCGTGGATCAGCGAACGCACGGACTCTCTCGCCACGGTCTTCTTCCTCGCCTCGTGCCTGGCGTGGTACGGATACCGCCGGTCCGGCAAGTGGGTCCACTACACATGGGCCACGGTGTTCATGGTTCTGGCGATGGGATCGAAGGAGACGGCCGTCTTCCTCCCGGCCACGCTGGTGCTGATGGACGTGTTGCTTTTCGCTCGACCGCGGTTCCGCTGGCGGTGGGAGTGGGCGCCGCTGCTCGGAATCCTTCTCGGGTACGTGGGCCTCAGCATTCTGCTGATCGACGCGCAGCGCTCGATTCCAAAGTCGGCCCTGAACCCCATGACAGCCATCACTACATGTGTGCGCATGACCAAGTTCGCGTGGGTGCCTGTGGACGCGTATGACTCCTTGTGGGCCGCGTCGCATGCCGCGTTCCCGATCAAGACGAGACTCCCTTGGCCGCAGACTTTGCTCTACTGGCTCACGGTCGCGTTCCTCCTGGCCACGATCCGACGCATGCGACCTCGAACGCGGCGAACCCTCGCCTTCGCTGTGTGGGCGTCTCTTCTGAACGTGGTTCCTCTCATAATCAGGCCGGACATACGCTTGCTCTACCTCACGTCGGCATTGGCGACCATCGGCCTTGCGGCCATGCTCGATGCCGCGTGGCGACGCCCACGCCTGCGCGTCGCGGGCGTGGCCGCCTGCGGCGTGATCGTGGTTTCGTACGTCGTGCTCATGCTTCCTCAGCGCGCCATCTTCGCAGAGACGAGCCCGCACATGGTCAACCTCGATATCCGCGTGTGCAGCCGCTGGTTCGACCAACTCTCTAGGCCACAAGCACGGTACCTTCGCGCCAAACTCATGCGCCATGCTCAGGCGCTCGACGACGCCATTCGCCAGATCGAATCGGCCAACCCACCCCGCGCGAGATCGCCGGCTGCGAGTCTCCAACTCGGCCGGCTCTACCATGCGCGGGGTCTTTGCATAGCCAACTACGAGCGCCTCCGTTGGTTCGACCTGGCCATTGCCGAATTCCGGCGCGTCCTTGCCGCTCCTGCACCGGCACGCACCCGCCAACGCGCCCAAGCCGGCCTGGCCGCGGCCCAGAAAGAGAAGGCGGGCTTCCTCGCGCTTCGTAAGCGGTGATGGCCCACCTCGCGCGGCGGGCCGGCGCAGGGGAGGGGGAGGGCCTACTCCGCGCGGCCGTAGAACCGCACAAACTTCTCGACCGCCTCTTGAGTTTCGTCTGTCAGCAGTTCCGGGCCTAGCCGCCACGCCCAATTGCCCTCCGGCACGCCGGGCGTGTTCATGCGCGCGTCCGCGCCCAGGCCGAGGATATCCTGGATCGGCGCAATGGCCCACTGCGCGACCGAACTGAACGCCGCGCGCACCATGTCCCAGTGGATCAGGCCGCCGTCCGAGTAGAGGTACGTGCGCGCGATGTGGCGCTCTGCTTCGTCCGCGGCGTCATACCACCCGCGGGTCGTGTCATTGTCGTGGGTGCCGGTGTACACGACCGCATCGCGGTTGTGATTGAAGGGCAAGTTGGGGTTCGTGGGGTCCGGCTCCTCTGCTCCCTTCTTCCGCGGCGCGAACGCGAATTGGAGCACGTGAACGCCGGGCAGGCCAAACTGCTGGCGCAGTTCCTCGACCTCGCCCAGGATTGTTCCCAGATTCTCTGCGAACAATCTGTCGAGCGCGATCTCTCCCTCGATCGCCCGGAACAGCTTGGCCCCCGGCCCGGGGCTCCAGTGGCCGCGCGTCGCGTCTTTGTGGCCGGCGGGAACCTCCCAAAACGCGGCGAAGCCGCGGAAGTGGTCAAGCCGCAGCACGTCCACCGTGCGGAGCGCGGCCTTGAGGCGTTGGCGCCACCAGGCGAAGCCCGTGCGCTCGTGCGCAGCCCAATCGTACACCGGCGTCTCCCAGAGCTGGCCGGTGGGGCTGAAGTAGTCCGGCGGCACGCCCGCGATCATCGTCGGCTGCCCCGCGGCGTCGAGCTTGAACAACGCTTGGTTGGCCCACACGTCCGCGCTGTAGTGGGCCACGTAGATCGGCAAGTCGCCGATGATCCGCACGTGGTGCTTGTGCGCATAGGCGCGCAGCTTCCGCCATTGGCTGAAGAAGAGGAACTGAACGAAGCGGTGGAACTGCACCGCGTCCGCATGCTCCGCTTCCCACTCCGCGAGTGCGGCCGCGTCGTGCTGCGCCAACGCGCGGGGCCACTGCGGCCATGGCGCGACGCCCAGCTCTTGCCGAATGGCCATGAAGCGGCAGAAATCGTCGAGCCAAGAGGCCTGCGCGTCGTGCGACACGAACGCGTCGAACGCCTGCTGCTGCTCGCGCGCCGGCGCGCGTGTAAACCGGTCGAACGCCGTGCGCAGGAGCTTCGTCTTGCGCGCCTGCACGCGGGGGAAGTCTACGCGTTCCTTCGGGAAACTCGGCCAATCAGCCAGATCGGGTTTGCCGACGTATCCCTCCTCCACGAGCCTCTCCGGGCTGATGAGAAGCGGATTCCCGGCGAAGCTGGAGAAGGACGAGTACGGGCTGTTGCCTCGCTCCGGCGGTGTCAGAGGGAGGACTTGCCACAGCCGCAAGCCCGCGCCGGCAAGCCAGTCGATGAACCGGTTGGCCCCTGGCCCCACGTCGCCGATGCCCCAGGGCGCCGGCAGGCTTGTCACGTGGAGCAGCACTCCCGCCTGCCTTTGAAGGTTTTGACCTGATGCGCCCATGTGGTAGGCCCTCACGAACAATGGGACCGGCTTCACGCCATCAAAGCAAAACGCGCGTGAAGCACGACGCTTCCCGCGCGCAGGCGCCCCAGACAATCTGCCAGCCGGGTTAGCCGAACAGAATGATGACCCCGACCACAACAACACAGCCGGCAACGAACGCTCCGAGCATACCGACGCCCATCATCTTCTTGTTGGTGCCGCCTCGGCGCATGCCTTGGCTGCGCACGTCGGGCTTCAACTTGATGGTCGTGAGCTTGCCGGCCTGGCCGGCCGACACGGTCGCCAGTGCGACTGTGCCGTCGGCCGCGAGCACTTTGTATGTGCCCATGGCGAGGGCATGGACCGTAAACGCTCCGGTCGCGTCCGTGCGAGCGCTGGCCACCCACTCGCCGCTAGCCGCGTCCACCACCTTGAGGGACACGAACGCGGCGGGCGTCTTGCCGTCCGCCATTGTGGCCATGCCCTTGATCGAGCCAAACTCGTCGGCCATGGCCGAGCTAGCACAAAGGAGAACAGCCATTGCCGCAACAAAGCCGAACTGTTTCATCGTGGCTCTCCGTAACGAAAACGGGTGCTTCCAACCCACGCGAGCGCCTGAGATTAACAGACACCGGGTTTGATGTCAAGGCACTGAATGTGGCGTTCATTGGACAGAACGGGCCAGAACGCGGGAGCGGGGATCGTCCATCTCGGACGATCCCCGCTCGCCACCGTTGTTGGTGCAGCCGTTGCCGTCAGCCGGAGCGCACAGGAATCTTGCGCTCCTTGGCTTCCTCGGCCTTCGGGAGGCGCACCGTCAGCACACCGTCCTTCATGGACGCCTCGATCTTGGAGGAATCGACTGCTTGCGAAATGGTAAACGCGCGCTCGTAGTCGCCGTTCGCGTATTCGCTGTATACGACCCTACCTTCGTCGAGCGTCTGCTCCGGCACGTGTCCCCTGATCCAGAGCATTTCCTTTTCCACGTGCACGTCCACAGCGTCGGGTGCGACGCCTGGCAGGTCGGCGATGAGGGTCAAGCCCTCCTCGTCTTCGTAAATGTCCACGTAAGGCGTGAAAACGGGGCGGTCTTCCGCTCTCTCAGCGGGAACGGTCTCCGCTTGCTCAGCGGGCAGGTGTTGCTGCTCAGCCATGGTGGGTACCTCCTTTCAGTTCTTCACCTTGATGACGCGGGGTTTGGCCTCTTCGGCCTTTGGCAGCTTCACCTGAAGCACGCCATTCACGTACGTCGCGTCGACCTTGTCGCCAGCGATGGCCGCTGGCAAGGCGAGTGTCCTGGCAAACGAGCCAAAGTCGCGCTCCTGGCGATGGCAATTCACCTTCTCGCGGTCTACGTCCGCTTCGCGTTTGCCCTTGATGGTCAGGCTGTCGCCCACGACGGTGATGTCGATGTCTTCGGCCTTGACACCCGGCACTTCCGCGGTGACAACGTAGTCATCGGGCGTCTCGTATAGATTCACCAACGGGAAGTCACGCTGTGCGGCAAACAGGCCGCGGCCTGTCTGCGTGCCAAGGAGTCTGTCCATGTGCCGCTGCATCTTGGCAAGCTCCTCGAACGGGTCCCAGCGCCTTCCCCATCGCAGAATAGCCATTCTGAACCTCCTTCCAATTTGGGCCGCGCCACGACAGCAGGAGCGGCCGTCGATAATGTTCAACCACGGAACTCAGCCTATTGAGTTCCGTCACATCATGCAACTTCGCAAACATAATGCCATAAATGCATTCGCATGACGCGGACGGCCCAATCAGTCTTAAGTTCCCATATAGCAAGGTTCTTATGGCACCCGATGTCTATGCAGAGCGGCTGGCCATCAAGTTATCTCGCACAAAGCTGCCACCATGACACCCCCTCAAATGGCAGCCTGCGCCGTTTTGGCACTCTCCGATCAAAAGGAAAGGCCCCTCGCCCAAGGGGGCGAGGGGCCTGTGGTCTTCAACTCACGCGACGCGCCAGAACGCCTATTTCGCAGCGTCGGCAGCCACGTCGGCCAGCTTGACACGCTCACCATCGTTGGCCGCGGAACGGTGCACCGCGGCCTCGAAGAGCAGTTCGTTCCACGCGTCTTCGCCGGTGGCTGGGAAGTCGGCGTCGGCCTGCATCGCCTTGATCACTCCGTCGGCCATGCGCCCGAACGACTCGCCGTACTCTTGCACGCCTTCTTCGACCTCCCATAGCTCCTCGACCTCTTGCGCCCATGCGTTGGACTTGCACCGCCGGTACCAGCCGTCCAGCCCGCGAGCCTCGGCATAGCTCTTGTCTCCGACGATCATGATGCGCAGCGGATGGTCATCGTAGCCCCACGTGTTGGAGCCATCGAGTTGGCCGATGACACCGTTTGCCCACTTCATGCGGATCATGCGCTGCCACGGGCCGTCTTGGCTTGGCTCGCCGACCGCGCTGACCCACTCAGGCAGGCCCATGGTCCACAGCACCTGGTCGATCACGTGGGACCAGCAGTTGAAGTGGGCGCGAGCGCGCACCATCTGGATCTCGCCGAGCGCGCCGCCCACTGCGTCGTCGTGGAGCTTGGCAAAGTGGCGGAAGAAACGATAGTTGAAGTTAATGCCGAACTTGAGGCCGGACGACCGCCACTTCTCGATCGCCGGCAGGGCGATGGCCGCGTCGCTTTCCTGCACGCGGTACTGCCCCTCCATGCCGCACAGCGGCTTCTCGGTGAACACGTTCTTGCCGGCTTCGATCAATTGCATGAGCGGTGGGATACGCCGGGTCTCGTTGGTGATGAGCAGCACGAGTTCCGGGTCGCAGTGGGCGAGCATGTCGTCGATGCTCGTGTAGCCCGGCACGCCCAGATCGGCCTTGGCTTTCTCGAGCAGTTCTTCGTTCATCTCGCAGACGGCGATGACCTCCGCGTCCGGGTGGTTGTGGAAGTTCATGCCGTGGCGCATGCCCATTCCTTTGCCGCTGATCAGAGCACACTTCAACATTGTCATGAGTCCTTCTGCTGTAACAAGGAGTTCGGTAAGCGCAGAGTGAGAAGGCGAAAAGGCTAACAGATTCATGGCGCGTTGACAACACGCCAACGCCGGCCCACCGGCCTTGTTAGCAAAGCCAAGCGGTGGTACAATTCTCAAACGACTTGCTGCACATCAGTCCACCAGGCGCCTGTGGCGCAGGCTCGGAACCCACCTCTCCCCTCCGCGCCTTCGCGTCTCTGCGCGCTTGCGTTTCTCTCCGCATTCTGCAATTGGGACTTGCCATGAACTTCCCCTTCTACCGCGGCCGTCGCATGCGCCAAACCCCGAACCTGCGGCGCCTGGTGCGTGAGGCGCATCTGAGTGTGGACGACGTGATCATGCCGCTCTTCGTGCGCCCAGGCAAGGGCGTGAAGAATGAGATCGCGTCCATGCCCGGCAACTATCAAATGTCGGTGGACAACATCGTCGAGGAATGCAAGGAGCTTGCCGGCGTCGGCGTGCCGGCGATCATCCTTTTCGGCATCCCAGAATCGAAAGACGCGCTTGGCGCCGAAGGCTGCTCGGACGATGGCGTCGTGCAACAAGCCATTCTCGCGGTCAAGGAAGCCGGCGTGGACATCGTGGTCATCACCGACGTGTGCATGTGCGAGTACACCGACCACGGCCACTGCGGAGCGCTGAGTGAGAACCCCATTGCCGGCCACCTCGACGTGGACAACGACCACACGCTGCACTTGCTGCAAAAGATGGCGCTGTCGCACGCACGCGCCGGCGCGGACATGGTAGCGCCTAGCGACATGATGGACGGCCGGGTGCGCGCGATCCGCAACGCGCTCGACAGCGAGGGCTACAGCAACGTGCCCATCATGGCGTACTCGGCGAAGTACGCGTCCGGCTTCTACGGCCCCTTCCGCGACGCGGCGGAGTCGCCGCCTCAGTTTGGCGACCGCAGCACGTATCAGATGGACTTGGCCAATGCGGACGAGGCCCTGCGCGAGGTGCGCCTCGACATCGAAGAGGGAGCGGACATCGTCATGGTGAAGCCCGCGCTCTCATACATGGACATCATCTGGCGCGTGAAGCAGGAGTTCGGCTACCCCGTAGCCGCATACAATGTGAGCGGCGAGTTCTCCATGGTCAAGGCCGCGGCCGCAAATGGCTGGATCGACGAAAAGCGCGTGGCGTTGGAGATCCTTACGAGCCTCAAGCGCGCGGGTGCGGACATGATCCTCACGTACTGGGCGAAGGACGTGGCGCGCTGGGGGGACGGGTAGTCGGAGTTCGGTGGTCGGTGCGCCGCACGGCGCGGCAGAAAGGCCCCTGTGCTCGCCAGCGGACAGCCTATGCCCCGCTTGTCCCCTCGCTTCTCCTCCCCCTTTGCGTCTTCGCGCCTCTGCGCCTTTGCGTTTCTTCCCCTCCGTCGACTCAGCCATAGCTCCCGTATTCGTGCACCAGCTCCATCACATGGCAGTACTGCTCGAAGCTGACGTTGTCCGGCACGGAGTGGTCGGAGTGGTAGATGTAGCCGCCGCCCTTTTTCATGGCCGGGATCTTGCTCGCGATTTCCTCCTCGATCGCCTTGGGGTCCGGGTCGGCCATGGCCCGCACGTCGATGCCGCCAAAGAAGCACAGCCTGTCGCCCAGCTCCTCCTTTACCTTCAGCATGTCGTTTCCGGCTTTCACCTCCCACGGCTGGATGCAGTCGAACCCGGCGTCAATGAGGTCGGGGATGAGGTTCATCTTGTACCCACAGCAGTGGAGGATCATCTTCAGACCGCGTGACTTGAAGCAGTCGCAGATGAGCTTGTGCGCGGGCTGGAGCAGGTCTCGATACATCTGCGGCGACATGAAGCTGCGGAGCTTATGGCCCAGATCGTCGAAGATCCAACCCGCGTCGAACTCGAGCCCGCGCGCCATCATCTGCTCCGCACACTCCACGCACAACTGAGCGTTGGCCATGAACATGTCCTTGGCCCAGTCCGGATCCTCGACCATCGCGATCATCAACTCTTCGGGACCGACCATGTTGCACATGCACGTGAAACCGGGGGCGAGGCTCATGTAGCGGAAGAAGCCGCCTTCGGTGGATGCCTTGTTCGCATTGAGTTGCTGCTCCCAGTTCACCCGCGACTCGTTCCACGCCATGCGCGGCTTGTGTTCCTCCCACAGCTCTCTCGTCGTGATGGTGAAGCCGATCAGCTCCGGCGTCGACATGCTGTGTTTCCAGTTCTTGCGGATGCCGCCGTCGCCCGTCGTCGTGATCGTGTACTCGTCCGTCTCCTCTTTCGTCTCCGTGGGGAGCTGGAGGGTCGTGTCCGCGCTGTTGCTGCGCAGTTCGTACCCGAAGTAGTCCGCCGGCGCTTGCCCCTCGGGCAGTCCCTCCTTGCGCCAACGCTCGATGGTCGTGCGCCAAGGGCTGTCGTGGATGCCAATGCGGTCCGGCTCTTCGTGGTTCAGCAAGACGAGGATGCGTTCGCGGGAAGTCATGGGCTGATCCAGAATGGGTGATGGGTGGGCCTCATCGCCTCAGCAGATTCTGCAACACGTCGAGGTCGTGGGCAATGCACTCACGCGGCGCGTGCAGCTCGGCCTGGCTGTACAGACACTCGATGGAGAGGTCGCCATCGTAGCCGATCTGCCGCAGCCGCTGGATGATGGGCGGGTAGTTCATCTTGCCCTCGCCCAGAGGCACGTACGCGCCGCTTGCCGTAGAGAACAAGCTGTCCTTCACGTGCGCGAGGAAGATGCGCCCGGCGAAACGGTCGATCGCGTCGAGCGCAGACTCGCCACACGTATGGATGTTGCAGAAGTCCAAGTTCACGCCGAGCACGTCCGCAGGTCCGCACTCGATACACCGGGCCGCGGTGTCAATCGAGTCGCTCAGGTGGTTGAGGTGCGTCTCGATCGCGAGGCGCACGCCTGCCGACTGCGCCAGCGGAACGATGAGATCCATCGTGCGCCGGTAGCGGTCCCAGTGCGTGGCCGTGGCCTCCGCGCTTGCGGGCCGGCCGGGCATGATCTTCATCAGGTTCGTGCCGAACGATTCGCACATCCGCGCGAACGCCACAGTTCCGTCAACATTGGCGCGCCAGTTGGCTTCGTCGTCGGACGTGTACTCCACCGACAGGGAAAGCGCGGACACGGGCAGCCCGGCATCGCGGAGCCACGCGCGCACTTCGCCGCCTCGCCCTTCAACCGAGGCTAACGTCATGTGCGGCGCCGCGCACATCAACTCGATCGCGTCGTACCCGGCCTCGGCCGTGGCATGGATCGCCTGCCTTAGGTCGAGAGCCCTCAGGCTCTGGGTAAAGAGCGAGGTTCGCATCATGGCACAATCGCGATCTTGATGATGTCTTCCGGATGGTGCAGATGAAGTTCGAACGCGTCCATGATTTCATCAAGCTTCATGACCCTCGACAACAACGGCTTGAGCTGCACCTTGCCGGCCGCGAGCAGGCCGACGGCCTTGGCCAGCATCGCCGGCATTTCGTGGCGCTGCTCGCGCATGACGTGAAGCTGAAGGCTGCGGCCCTCCCAATGCATGAGGTCGATGGGCACAGGCTTCAGGTGCGTGCCGAACACCGAGATGATGCCGCCCCCGCGCACGGCCTGCTCGCACGTGCGGAATGACGGCTCCAGCCCCACCGCTTCGACGGCCACGTCAGCGCCACCCTCGGTCTCTGCCCGCACGCGTTCGACCGCGTCTTCGCTCTTCGGATCAAGAACGACATCGGCTCCCGTCGCCCGCGCCACTCCGCGCTTCATCTCGAAGAAGTCTGCTGCGATCACCTTGGACGCGCCGTACGCCTTCGCCACTTGCACGCAGAGCAACCCGGCCGCGCCCAGGCCGCTGACGAATACGGTCTTGCCAGGCGCCACCGCCAGCTCGGCCCCGCGCACTGCGATGGGCAGTAGCTGAGCGATGGCCCCCTCCTCGAAATCCACGTTCTTTGGCAAGTGCGCCAACATGTCTGCGTCCGACAAGACGTACTCGGCGAAGCCGCCCCAGACGATGCGCGAGAACACGCGGTCGCCCACCTGGAATCCCTCGACCGACCGTCCGACTTCGGCGACCGTTCCCGTGACCTCGTGGCCCATGAGGCTCGGCCAGTCGCGCGACAGGAGTCCCTTGAAGTACTTCAGATCCGTCGCGCACACCGTGCACGACGCGACCTTGACGAGCACTTGGCGTTCGCCGACTGTGGGCAACGGCACGTCGCGGATCTCATACTTGCCGACGTCGACTTGGAGAGCAGCTCGCATCGGTCAGTGGCTCCAATGATGCTCGGGGCGCGGCTTAACGGCGCACCCTGTGGCGTTCGCGTGTTACCTTCGTTCTTGGACACGGAGCGGGCTTCGCCGGCAACCCGGGAGCGAATCCCGAAGCCTCGGGATCGCCTTCCGTCTTCACCGTACGGCAGTGCAAACGTCGGAGTGCGCAGGCATTCCGCCCCAGCTTCTTGTCTTTCATCGCGGTTCCTCGTTGCCATCTCCGACTAGCTTTCTTCCGCATGTTCTGGTGAAGCGCCCTCAGCCCGGGCCTCGCACTCCCGCAGACGCCGGATGAGTTCGTTGATGTTGGCCGCGATTTCCGTAGAGAAGTCCTCCTTGCGGAGGCGCACCTCGGCCTTCTCGTCGCCCTCCAGCACCCGCTCGACCGTTCGGTTGATGTTGAAGATCGCGCCCGCGATGCGGTGCGAGTGGCGGATCGACGAGAAACCCATCCATGCTCCGGCCAGGAGGATCAGCGCCGCGTTCGCCCTGCCCACCATCTGAAGGATCGCGAAAAAGCCTCGATCCAACTCGGCCACTTCGGTCTGCACAAGCAAGTTCACGATCACGAAGTTGACCAACGCGAAGGCTACCATGAGGATCCATGTCCCCGGGTAGTAGAGTTGGTACTGCTTGTCAATGAGGAAGTTCTTGAAGCGGCGGCGTTCTTCTTTATCTGGCAAGACGAGCCTCCAAGAGCGCAGGATAAGGTAGAAGTATCCGTGTACGCGCTGCGACCGTGCGAGTTGCAGCAACATGCAGGATAGTTGACGCACCCCACGGCGTCAATCGCGCAGGCTGTTTATGCAACTCGGAGCGCACCCGGCGCGGCTGCGGGGTGGCGTGGGACGGGATTCCAGGGGCGACGCGGAGTAGTAAGCCCCATGGGGCCAAGCCAGCTTTGTGATTGACAGTCGAGATTGGCTTGCTATAATATCGCCTCTCCATACGGGGTGTTGCACGTCAAACTGCTCCCCTGTCCGATGTTGTGTTGGCCACCCACGGCCGCGAGTGGTGTGTGGGAAGTACGCCGAGACGTGGCGAGGCGCAGTTGGGCCGCGCCATGGCTCTGGCCGACGCCCGCGACACGGTCGAGCACACCGCGGTCATGCCCAGGATAGCGTTCCACGTTTGGGACGTTGTGCGGGGCTCAATCTGGGCGCCGCCCCCCAGCTATTCCGCCACTACCCGGTGGTGTAATCGGTAACACAGAAGGTTTTGGTCCTTCTATTCGAGGTTCAAGTCCTCGCCGGGTAGCCCACGGCGGCCGCTTGGCCGCCATGATGCAAGTCGAGATCCGTTTGTTCCACGAGTGACGCGCCATGAATACGCTCAAAGTCTTCTCAGGCAACGCGAGTCCTTCATTCGCCAAGGCGGTCGCTCACTACCTCGACATCAGCGCGGGCAAGGCACACGCGGAACGCTTCCCCGATGGCGAGATCGACCTCAAGGTCGAGGAAGACGTGCGCGGCTGCGACTGCTTCGTCGTGCAGCCCACGTGCCCGCCCGTGAATGAGAACCTCATGGAGCTTCTCATTTACATCGACTGCCTCCGGCGCGCGTCCGCGGCCCGCGTGACTGCGGTCATCCCCTACTTCGGCTATGCCCGGAAGGACCGCAAGGACGAGGGCCGCGTGCCCATCACGGCCAAGCTCGTGGCGAACATGCTCGTGCATGCCGGCGTGGACCGCATCCTCACGCTCGACCTGCATGCGGCCCAGATCCAGGGCTTCTTCGACATCCCGGTCGACCACATGTTCGCAGCGCCCATCATCCTCCAGTATTACCGCGAACTCGCCTTAGAAAACATGATGTTCGTGTCGCCTGACGTCGGCGGCATCAAGCAAGCCCGGACTTACGCCGACCACCTCGGCGTGCCGCTCGCGGTCGTGGACAAGCGCCGCGTCTCACCGGAGAGTGCGGAGGTCGGCTTTGTGATTGGCGACGTGGCGGGGCGCCGGGTCATCATGGTGGACGACATGATCTCCACCGGCGGCTCCATCAGCCAGGGCGCCAAGCTCCTCATGGAACATGGAGCGGCCGAGGTGCGCTGTGCGGTCACGCACCCCGTCTTCTGCGGCCCGGTCGTGGAGCGCCTCTCGGCCGCGCCCATCACCGAGATCGCGGTCACGGACACCATCCCCCTCAACGACAACGCCCGGCAACTCGGCGACCGCATCAAGGTGCTGTCCGTCGCAGGCTTGCTGGGCGAAGCTATTAAGCGCATACACTTCAATCAGTCGGTCAGCTCGCTTTGTCGTCTCAAGAGCTGACCCGAGGAAGGATCCAGAGATGGAACAATACGTGCTCGAGTACACCCGACGCACGCCCAAGGGCACAGGCGGAGCCAGGCAGCTTCGCCGCGACGGCATACTCCCGGGCATCCTTTACGGCCATGGGGAGGACCCTGTGCCCCTCGCCATCAAGTCGGACGACTTGATGGCGTTCCTCCGCGAAGGCCAGATGACCCTCACGCTTCAAGATGGCCCTCGCTCCGAGTTGGCGCTCGTGAAGGAAGTCCAGTACGACGCGCTGGGCAGTGACGTGATCCACGTGGACTTTGCGCGCGTCGACGCGGACGAACGCGTCCAAGTCGCTGTGCCCATTGCCACCCACGGCACGGCCAAGGGCGCGCAGGAAGGCGGCATGGTCGACCAAATCCTGCACGAACTGAACGTGGAGTGCCGCGCGCTGGCGATCCCTGAATCCATCCGTGCGGAGATCACAGAACTCGATATCGACCAGTCGCTGACCGTAGCCGACCTCGAAGTGCCAGAAGACGTGACGGTGTTGGACGACCTGGAAGCCACCGTCATCGTCGTCCACCCGCCTCGTGCGGAAGAAGGCGAGGCGGAGGCCGAGGAGATCGCCGAGGATGGCTCCGAGCCCGAGGTCATTGGCCGCGAGGATGCAGAAGAAGCCGCGGAAGGCGAACAATCCTCCGACGAGTAGCGAGACTCGCGCTTGGCCCGATGTGCCCCCCATGAAGATTATCGTCGGCATTGGGAACCCAGGCTCGGAATACGAGCGCACCCGGCACAACGTCGGCTTCGATACGGTTGACGCGTTTGCCCGGCTATGCCGCATCCAACCCCACTACCGTGAACGCTTCTCTGCCCTGGCCGCTACGTGTCTGGCCGAGGGCGAGAAGGTGCTGCTGCTCAAGCCGCAGACCTACGTCAACCTTTCAGGCCACGCGGTGCAAGCCGCACTGGCCTGGCACAACGAGGAGGCCGACAGCCTGCTCGTGATCTGCGACGACATGAATCTGCCGCTGGGCCGTATCCGCATCAGACGCGGTGGCAGTGGCGGCGGCCACAAAGGCCTGGACTCCATTGCCCAAGCCCTTGGCGGCAACAACTACCCGCGCCTTCGCATCGGCATCGGACAACCCGAGGCTGCCCCGCCGGTCGACTTTGTGCTGTCACGCTTTAGGCCGGACGAACGCCGGGTCATCGACGACTCTATCGAGCGGGCCGCACAAGCCGTTCGCTGCTGGATGCTCGAAGGCATCGAGCCGGTCATGAACCAATACAACGCCGCCCCCCAGGCCTAACGCCTTGGGGCCACTGGCGGCCATCTGCCAGACAAATAAGCCACAGAAGGAGCCAAGGTTGAAACTCTACGAAGCCATGTTCCTGTTGGATAACGGGCGCGCCAACAAGGACTGGGACGCTGCTGCCGCGCAAGTGCATGAAATCCTCGAACGCCACGGCTGCCGCATCGCCAAGAGCGAGAAGTGGGGCGAGCGCAAACTGGCCTACGAAATCGCAGGCCACACCCGGGCCACCTACATGCTGGTGCACTTCGAGGCCGAACCTGCCGCAATCGTATCCATCCGCAGAGACGCGGGCCTCTCCGATATCATCATCCGCTCGTTGATCCTGGTAGACACCGACGGACTGGACGCACCCGACATGCACAGCGAGGCCCTCGACGAGCGTGACAAGGCCAGCCGACGCTCAGAGGGCGGCCCTGCCAAGACCGAAGGCGAAGACAAGCCGGCTGAAGACAAGCCGGCTGAAGACAAGCCGGCTGAAGACAAGCCGGCTGAAGACAAGCCGGC
>JAJRTI010000419.1 GCA_024278415.1 Planctomycetota bacterium
GTCGTCCGGCTTGTTCGACCAGCGATAGCTGTATCCACGCACGCCGAAGAGGTCCCGCGCATGCCAAGTGAGCCGCAGGCCGTCGCGGCTCGACACGACGGGCGTGACCACGAAGTTGTCGATGCGATACGTGCTGGTGGGACCGTTGAACGCGTAGCCCCAGTCGCCGAAGTCCATGCCGTTCGCGTCGAACGTGTTTCGCATGAACGGCCGCTTCGCGACGAGCTTGGCCAAGTTGGCCTCCGCGTGGCGCCACTTGCCGTCGCGCTCCACTCCCTCGAACGCTCCGAGTTGGCCGAGGTTGTCGTCGTCGTCCGCCAGCACCATGTTGCGCTGGCCGTGCGCGGCCAGGTCGACCACGAAGTCCGTGCGCGAGTAGAGATTGAATTGGTAGTCGAAGGACACGATGGGGAACTTGCCGAGGTCGAAGCTCTTGCGGACCGCGTACGCGCCAAAGCGGCCTTGGAGCCGCGGGTTGGTCATGCGCACGCAGTAGCGCCCGGACGCGGCGGTCGAATCGTCCAGCGACACGACCGCACCGGAGCCGGTCCACGTGTCGAGCCCGTCCTCGAAGTCGATGTCCGCGAGGCGGCCATCGACTTGCACGCGCGACGGTGGGTAGCGGTCGAGCCCGAGGTCCGCGGTGTAGCGCCATTGGAAGCGCTGCGGCTTCGCGGCGATGCGCAGGCCGACCTCCCAGGCGCCGTTTCCGTTGCCGACTTCGACGAGTATGGTGTTCCGGCCCTTGTGCAGGTCCGCGGTGAACGCGAACTCGTCGCGGGTGTATCCTCCCGAGCGCTTCATGCCGAACGCGAGCTTGCCGTTCACCCACACCTTGGCCCAATCGTCGCAGCCCATGAGGAACCGCGTGTTGGGCTGGTCTTGGTCGCAGTCGATGAACGTGGCCGCGAAGAAGGAGCAGTTGTCCACGCGGAACAGCTTCGCCGCGTCCACGCGCTCCGTGTCGTCGATCTCCTGCCACGACAGCGTCGCGCCGTCCTTGCCCTCGCACGTGCCCTGCACGTCCACCACGCGCTCGGGCGGGTCCTCGCGGTCGAACGCGGAGTTGTCTGTGTTGTCGAACGGGCCGATCACAAACCAGTGTTTCACAGCGGTCGGCTCCGCGGTGGGGAACTCGAATGCGAAGTCGAGGCTCTCGCCTTGCTCGACCGACAGGTCGAGCGCGGTGGGCTCGACGGTGAGCCGGCGCTTGGCCGCGTCGTATGTGCACGAGTTGCGGCCGAGCGCGTGGGGCGCGCCGTTAACGTAAAGTATGGCCTGGCTGAGCAGCGGCGTGGGGCCGCGCTTGCGCTCGAACTCCACGAAGATTGGCCCGCCGCCCCAATGCGCGCCGTCTGCCGGCACGACCCGCGCCACGCGCGGCGGCTCAGGGTCTACATCGAACGCCATGCGCACGGCCGGGGCATCGGGTTGGCCCGCCGGCCGCACGTGCGCATACCAGCGCCCCGGCGATAAGTCGTTCTGCTCGAACGCCTCTCCGGCCGGAACGGTACGCGCAGGGCGAGCCGGACCGGGCTTCTTGCTCAGCGCGAACTCAGCGTCAAGCTCCTTGCCATCGGCCTCTTTTGCCTCTGCCGTAAAGCGCTCCCCGCCGCGGCTTACGACCATGACGTTGTCGATGGAGAACTCCGCGCGGTCCGGGTTGCCGCCGAACCCGGCGCGCAGGTAGCCCTCGTGCAGGTTGCCGATGAAAATCTCTTCGAGTCGCCACGACGTCTTGAACGCGTCCACGCCCGCGAGGAGCGCGGCGAGGTCGATATTGGCGTGCGCCCACTCGCCGACCTTGGCGTCGATGCGGCCGAGCCGGCGCATGAGGTCGTGGCTGGTGTTGAGCCCGGTCATGCGCACGAAGTACCACTGGCCGTCGATCTTGAGGTACAGATTGATTCTCACGTCCCGGCCGAGTTTGTAGTCGAAGCTCAACTCCGACACGTGGCGCAACGGGATAGGGTCGGTCTGGGCCGACGCGCCGAAGAGGCCGCCTTGCTCGACGTTGACGATGCGCAGGCGCTTGCCGTGCGGGCCGGGGTCGAGATGCAGTTCGACGTCGGTTACGTCCTGCTCGGCCTTCCAGCCTTGGAGCCCGTCCTCGAAGTCGAACCACACGCCGGGATGCGTTGTCGACGTGACGCGCAACGGCCGGTCCTTGGGCCGATCGAGAGGCGAGATGTCCGCGCGGAAGCCGCCGTACAGGTCGCCCCAGACCGTCTTCAGGTCGAAGCGTTCGTCCACTGGCGGTGGCGGCTGCGGCGTCAGGCTGTCCGCGTGGGTGCGCACGTAGTCCGCCATGGCGAGCAGTTGCGCAGGCAGGCGGTCCGGCAGGGGCGCGTCCACGAGGATGCTTGGCCGGCGGGCCTGGGTGTAGTTGACTTGGAAGCGAGCGATGGCAGTGAAGTCGTCGAACGTCCAGAAGCCGAGCCGGCCTCCCTTGAGCGGGTCGGGATCGTCGTAGGACAGGGCCAATTCGTCTTCGACCCACACCTCGATACGCGAGCCGATGCGCCGGATCCGAATGTAGTACCACGCGCCATGGTAGGGCCGCGGGCCCATGGGAATGTAGGGCACGAAGTTGGGGCGTTTGTATTTCGTGCCGCGCGTGGGTATCAGCGGCGTGTCCGTCTCCGCGACCGTGTCGAGTCCGCGCATGAGGCGGCTCCACGTGCCGGACCAGGTGGGGTCCCACGCGGCGATGACGAACTTGTACGCGGAGTTGAGGTCGAAGCCTTTGGCGCCGAACATGCAATTCTCGTCGCCCAAACGCGGGTACCACGACCACTTTCTCCACGGCCGCATGCGCTGGCCGGCGTAGTATTCGATCGTATAGTCACCCTCGAACTCGTTTCGGTTCCACAGCGCGGACAGCGCCTTGGTGCGGGTCATAAAGTGCCACCAGTGGGGGTAGCAGTCGAAGCGGTTGTGCACCTCCCACCACCCGATCGTGCGCCAGTCCACGGGCGCGTCCTCGAAATAGTAGTCCTTCACGTGGTTGCGCACCACGCGGATCTTGTTCGGGTCGATCTTGTCCGTCGAGCGCAAGCCTACCTCGCGGCCGGGCAGCGGCGACGCGTCGCGGTAGGCGAGCACCTCCTCATCGCCGATGGTGACCCAGACGTAGAGGCCATCTTTGTGCAGCGCGATCCGCTCGCCATCCTCGATCTGGCCGATACGGCCTTCGGCCACGACGCGGCCGAGCCGCTTGAGTTGCAGCGCGTACCCGGACGGCTTGCGCCCGGTGAGCTTGAGGAGCGCGTCCGACTCCAGCGGGGCCACGTCGAGCCGATACCCGCGGTCCCAGTCGCGGCGGTCGAGAGCGAAGGCCAACGTGAGTTGCTTGGGCAACGGCAGCGAGATCGTGTAGCGGCCGAAGAAGTCGCTCTTATGCCAGAAGGTGTTCGGCTGGCCTTTGACGGGCATCCAGTAGCCCTGCGGCGACGACCATTGGAGCATGAACGCGTCCCCGACAAAGATGGGCACTCGGCTGGTGCGCTCCAGGTCCTCCTTGCGGGTGTCCGCGATCTCGATCGGCATGAAGCGCAGGTTGCTGCTCGCCCTGGCAAAGCCGAAAGCCGGCTCCAGGCCATCGGGCACGCGGCCGCGCCACTGGAGCACGTCGTCCACGTAGAGCTTCGCGTGGCCCGGCTCCGACAGGTCGATCATGAACTCGTGCTCGCCATAGGGCTCGAAGTGCATGGGCATAGGCTGGCGTACTTGGCGCTCAGGGGTCCAACTGTCCATGATCGTCGGCCGCACGTCGCTCTTGATGCTAAGGAAGCATGCCGGCTCCCCAAGGATCAGGTCAAACTGCCACGGCTCGCGCGGCAGCGTCGCCTTGAACGCGAGTACGCGGTCGCTCGGCCGCGTGGCGAATGAGAAGCCTCCGTCGCCCTGCGGTGCGAGTTCTGCCTCGGGCGTCACTTCCCATGCGCTCTCCCCGGCCGGCAGCATTTCCGGCCGGTCGAGTGCGCGGCGTTTGAGCGTGGTGGCCGCGGCATCGTCGATGGACGCTCCCCGCTTGCCTTCGACGTACACGCCCGCCTTGCCGCGCACCGGCGCGTCGAGCATGACGTCCGCGACGCGGGTCTCGCTGATGTACGCGCACACGCGCCGGCCATCGAGGTCGACGCGGAAGCGATACCACTGCCCCACGCTCGCGCGCACCATGCGCCGTGCGAGCACGCGAGGCCCCGACGGCGTGATGCGCAGGAGCGTAACCGGCGACGGAGTCTCGTTGAGCGTCTTGGCGTCCAGGTGCAGCAGGAAGAAATCGTTCGCCGCCTGGTAGCCGAACACAATGCCCACGCCTTTTTGGTAACTCCGCAGCGAGATCTCGTAGCGGTAGTTGGCCCAATTGGGCTTGCCCGTGATCGCGAGGCCCCAGTCGTCGGACTTGCCGAAATAGCGCATGGGGTTGGGACTGCGCTTGATCCACAACTCAGGCCCGGCCGCGCGCAACTCGCCCCAACGCCGAATCCAATACGTGTTCGTCACCGGGATCGCGTTGTATGCCATGCGATTGGTCACGTTTTCGAGCTGGAACGTGCCGTGCACGACGCGCCAGGGCTCGTCGTCGTCCGGCATGCGGTCGAATCGGTCGAAGAATGCGATCTCGCTGTTCTGCTGCGTGTCTTTTGTCTCGGCAGCCGCCGGCGCGTTGGCCGAAGCCGGCAGTTGTGCGTCGTCGGCCGGTTGCTTCACGACCGAGCACGACGCCGCGAGGAGCAGCGCGAGGGTGCACGCCAGGCGAGCCATGTGATGCATGAATGTGTGAGGCATTCTCAAATTATGTTGAACTCCGAGGCAAGCAGGACGCGATTTCTGGTAGCCGTATCCGCCGGGACACGGGCATGCACGATGCAAGAGCCTCTTGCGCTTGTCCCGAAGCCTGGCGGCTTCGGCTATCGCCCAGACCGCCGAAAGGCGGGACTCCAAACGTGGCCTACTCCCCCACCAAGCCCTGCTCCGTGAGGCGGAAGGACTCGTACGGCCCTTCCGGCGCCGGCTCCCGGCCCATGGCCAGTCGGAAGCGCAGCGTCTTGGGGCAAAGCAGGGCCGAGTGGAGGGTGATGCCCATGTATACGCCGGGGTCGGCGACAAAGCAATGGGTGTTGTCGATCTCGCCGTAGTTCTCTTGAATCAACTCATACAGGCGCTTGTAGCGGCCGCCCCAGCCTTCATCGTCCTTCAGCGGCGGATTCTGGTAAAGCGTGCGGAAATGGTTGGTGCCGATGGTGTAGCCTTTGTCGCCGGCCCAACGCACCGCGATGGCCTTGTGGTCGTACTCGACCTCTGCGGCCTTGGGCGGGTCGCCGCCGGCGATGAGCATCAGGGTGCCGCACGCCCGGGGCGTGGCGCGGATCGCCTCCACGCCCGCGTCGACCGTTCCGGAGTATTGTACGATCTTGCGGATCATGAAACACGTGCTCAAGCCTTCGAGCGAATTCGCCCGCGCGCCGTAGCCCGTGTTGTTGGCGACGCAGATGCCCTTCGTGTTCATCGCGGTCCAGCCGTTGATAATGCCGGCCCACGACACGGTCATGAAAGGGATGCCTTCGTCGGGCTTGAAATGGATGATGAGCGCGCCGAACTTCATGACGCCGTAGTCCCAGTAGTCGAGGTTGCGGCCCACGAAGCACTCGCCGGTCGCGGTAGCCTTGCCGAGCACGGCGTACGTGCTGCAATAGGCGCTGTCGCGCCCGCGGTTCACGTCGCCGAAAAGCTGGAGCGCGACCAACTCGTCGTACTTCACGTCCGCGGCCTTGGCCAGGGCCTTCAGCTCGCGGCGGAATGCGTCGGGGAGGAACTTCTCCATCGTGCGCGCGCCGTCGATGAGCGACTTGTAGTTTGCGGGCGTGTCGCCGAACGTGTCTCGTACGATCGTCTTCACCACGCGCTGCACGAGCGGCTTGAGGAGCCGGCCGTGCTGCTCGCCCATTTGCTCCGGCGAGCCCTCGACGTGGAGCACGCGGTACCCGTGGATGGTCTCGACGCGGCCGGCGGGTTGGGCGCAGCGCCCGGCCGCGGCGAGGCACGCAGCCGCGGCAAGAAGATAAGCGGTAAGCGACGGTTTGAGCATGTTCTTGAAGTGGCAGCCAAGGGGGCCTGCATCGCGGCATTCTCTCAATCCGGCGGCCAAGGCCCCATTCTCGCCGGCTCATGATACCACAAAGCCGCTAGGCACAAGACGGGCAATGGCCACGGCCCCAATCCCTCCGTCACGCGGCAAGCAGCTCTATTGGCGGGCCCAAGCGCTCCAAGTGGAGCCACCCCGTAGCCCAGATTCCACAAATCCTCACTGGCCGCACAGTCTTGCCGTGCGACCCACAACTCGTACGTGCCGTCGAAGCGCGTGGGCTACCAGGAGCGGGCCAGGCCGTACGCCGCGACGAACAGCGCGGCGCGCGCGAAGGCGGCAATGAACGGTGTTCGGATCACTTGTCTCTGTCCATGTCAGGGGGCCGCCGGTCTGCCAATAGGAGCCGCGGCCGGGGGCTCGACAGCCGACAGGTCCACTGGCCCCTGCACCCTGCGTTTGGCCAGGTGTCCGAGATTCTTTACGGTCACAACCAGTTCCTCGCGGCCGAGCTGGGCCTTCGTCACCACAAACCGCGCGTCGCCGGCCACGAGGTTGTCTCGGTAGAAGTCGAGCCACACTGATTCCGCATTGCCCAACGCGCGTGCGATCGCCGCGAACGAACCCTTTCGCATGTGGAACCTGCTGGCCTTGGGCCCTTCTTCTTTGGCGAGCACCCAGAAGCCGATGGTGCGGCTGCCGGCGCGGATAGCTTCGACGGCCTCGGCCTCGAGGTCTGCCGGGGCCCGGTCCGGTCCCCAGAGCAAGGTGATGTAGCCGCAGTCTCCGAGCACCGAAAGCGGACCCTGCACGGACCACGCGGGCTTCGTGTAAACCATGCCGCCCAGGAAGTCGAACGTGCCGGCCAGGTGCGTGGGCTTCATGCCCGGGGGCACCCACGCGCCGGCGGGAACGCCGTGCTCGGCCGCGATGGCTCGCACCCGCCGCGCGAGCGTGCGCGTGGCCTCCCGCTTGCACTCGATCCAGAGCGCTCGCACGGCCGCGTCCGCAGTCGTCGCGGGGTCATGGTACGGGGCGCCGCGCTTTTCGCAGTACTGGCGGAACTGCGCCAGACAGTAGTCGCAGTAACACGGGCGGCTGTCGAGTTCGAAGTTGTCGTCGAGCATGAGGCCGTCGAGCGAGTAGTGGTCGAGCAGGTGCTGCACGGTCCTGAAGTTGTAGTCTTGGACCTCGGGGCGGTTGAAACAGACGCGGCCCTTGGAGCCAGGCTTGCCATCCTTGCCGATCCAGACCGCATGGGGGTTGGCTTTGAGGAGCGGCTTGGGGAAGGCGAAGTACACGCCGCCGATGACCTTGATGCCCCGGGCGTGGCACTCGGCCACGAACTCCGCGAGGTAGTCGCCTTTGTAATTGACGACCAGCTTTTTGTTGGGAGTATCCTCAGGCATGCCTCGATACAGTGCGTTCCCCCTGCCGCCGCGCAGCAACGGCTGCACGATGGTCGCGTGGAAGGAGGCCACGTAGTCCGCGGCTTGAACCGGCGTATCGAACTCGCGCAGCGTGGCCGGCATGTGGATCATTGTCTCCACGTTTCGCCCCCGGACGAGCGGCGCGTAGCGCACCCGCAACGTCGTCGAGGCTCCCGCTTGCACGCGGCTCACGTCGACGGTGACCCGCTTGAGCGACCCATGGGTCTGCACGAGGGGCTTGGCAACCAGAGCGCCGTCGACCCACAGGGACAGCACCTGGGCTCGGGCCGGCAGGTTCACCTGGATCGTGCCCGGCCAGGAGCGCTGCTTCGGGCCATGGGGGAGCAGCCATCGGAGCAGATTCTCGAAGACGATTTCTCCTTCGCGGATGGTGCGGAAGTAGATCTTGGGTGCCTCGGGCCCGAACCCCAGCACCGCGGTGCGGCCGCGGCCGTACTGATGGATGACGCCCAAGCTGTGGCCTTCGACATCCCGCGCGACCACGGTCCCGTCTGCGGGCTCGACAGACACGACCTCGAAGCCCCTGTCCGCGAGCCGGTGGTGTCCCACGAACTCGGGGAAAAGCAAGCGCCGTTCTTTGAGGCCCCGGGACAGGGGGCCGTCGAGCATCGTCATCTCCTTGATGTGCACGCTCCGGGCGCCCCGCACACCGCAGATTCTAAGCAGTTGGGGGCAGCCCATGGGGCCGCCCCAACTCCCATAGAGCGAGCCCCCGGCCTGCACGTATGCGGTCCCCCTTTGACTTGGGCCGGGGTGAAGTTGCGTTTGATGGTCGTGACCACGAAGTCGTACTGTTCTAGAGCTTTCGCGTCTTCGAGGGCCGATGGCTCGCCCCAGGTCACGTCGATCCCCTTGTGCTTCAACGCACCCAGGAGTGCGGAGTCCCAGCCCCACGAGTTCTCGGGCCGCACCAGAAGCACACGAGCCCCCATGAACCGCATGTCCTGGCCCAGCAGAGGGGCCGCGCTACAGAACGCGAGGGCCAATACGCATCGCACAATACGGCATGCGAACGTGTCAGCCATGGAGAGTTTCCCTTCGAGAGCCAATGGAAATCAGGGAATCAACAAAGTGATCAACTCTGCGGACGCAGCCCTGCGCACGCCTGCGCCACTTCCTCGCGTTGCGTTACTGGATGCGATATGATACCATCTTCGCGATCGAGAGGATACGAAGCCGGTGGCCCTGCAAGTCGGTTCCCTCCCCCCTCTTCAACACCGTGTGGGCAAGCGCTCAACCGTGGCATCGCTTAGGGCGCGGCCGTGCATGATCGAACATGCTGAACCGCAGGAGGCGCCGGCCCCCGCGGCTGATCATCTCCAGGGTTCACATCGGGCCAGTCGGGAATCCAAGCTGGCCGGGGCAGGCCGAGGGCGCCTCCGTCGCAGAGGCGTTCTACATATTGAGGAAATTCTACTATGAGAATACGCGACCTGGTGGACAAGTCCTGTGCCTTGGTCGAACTCCAGGGCCACACGACAAAGGAATGTATCTCCGACTTGCTCGATGTGCTTGAATCCTCGGGGCGGCTGAAGGATCGCAAGCAGTGCCACCACGACATCCTACGCCGGGAGCGGCAAGGCGCGACGTGCGTGGGCCAGGGCACGGCGATCGCTCACGCATTGACCGACGGGGTCCTCCAGCCTCTGTTAGTGATCGGCAGAAACCGTGCTGGAATTCCTATCGCCGCAGAGGAAGACGAGCGGATCCGACTGGTCCTTCTGCTCCTCAGCCCCAAGTCGGTCCCAGGCCTTCATCTGCGAATCCTGCCGCGACTGGCAGAGATACTCGGGGAGGGGAATGGCTTCGAGCAACTACTGGGAGCGAAGGACTCCCTAGAGGTTATTGCGTTTCTCGAAACGTGCGGGCGTGAGTTTGGCGAGATGACGGTCCCCGAGGGCATGCCCACCGTTTGCGTCGCCGGCGCGGGGGCAGGCGGGCTGGCCATGGCCGCGCACTTGACTCTTCTGGGCTGCCACGCGAACCTCTACAATCGCAGCGACTCGAGGATCGCACCCGTCGACAAGGGCGGGGGGATTCGCGTCAGTGGGGAACTGACCGGACTCGCCAGGATCCCATTGGTCACGACCGACCCGGCCGAGGCGCTCGCGGGAACGGACCTGGTGATGGTCGTCGTCCCGGCGAGTGGACATCGCGAGATGGCCGAACGGCTTGGGCCCCACCTGAAGGACGACCAGATCGTGATCTTGAACCCCGGGCGGACGGGAGGGGTGCTTGAGTTCTTGGCGTCCCTCAAGCGCCTCGGCATCTCCTCGCGCCCGATCGTCGCGGAGGCGGAGTCCATGCTCTACGCGTGCCGCGTCACCGACCCAGCATGCGTCCACATCTTCAGCATCAAGAACGCCATCCGCGTGGCCGCGTTGCCCGCCTACCTGACCCCCGAAGTCGTGACCATTGTCGCCAGGTACCTGCCTCAGTTCGTGCCGGCCGACAACGTGCTGACGACCAGCTTGGACAACATCGGCTCCGTGTTCCACCCCGCGCTCACGCTAATGAACGTGGCTTGGATCGAGGAGAAACACGGCGACTTCGAGTACTACCACGAGGGCGCCAGCCCTTCGGCCGCGAGAGTGCTGGAAGTTCTCGATGCCGAGCGAATGGCCGTGGCTGGCGCGCTAGGCATCGGGGCTCACACCGCGCGGGAGTGGCTCTACATTGCCTACAGCGCGTCCGGCAAGAACCTCTACGAAGCCATTCAGGCCAACCCCGCCTACGGTGGGATCCGCGCGCCCAACCGGCTCGCTCACCGCTACATTACCGAAGATGTGCCCATGAGCTTGGTCCCCATGGCTTCGCTGGGCGAGCAAGTCGGCGTGCCCGTGCCCACGATGAGAGCGTTCATTCACCTCGCTTCGATCCTGCACGACCGCGATTACTGGGCCGAAGGCAGGACCGTCGAACGGCTCGGGCTCGCAGGGCTTTCGGTCCGGCAGATCCGGCGCCTCGTGGTGGAGGGGGTGTAGGGTTCCTCGCTGTTTCGTGTGGGTAGTGCCTATCCCTCAATTTGCCCTGCTCATCGTCGCATTGGTCAAGGCCGCGCAGTGGGGCACAGGATGCCAGTTGTCAAATGGCCTCGGCGCAAGAGGCCACTCGCCCCAACGGGGCGTGACATACGAGCCCGGGGCTGCGCCCCGGGCTCGTATGTCACGCCCTTTCAGGGCCGAGGCCGTGTCCCGGCCAGTCGCATCAGTGCGCCGCGCTTCGCATCCTGCGCCCCCTGGCGAGCGGTATCGCAATTCAGCCCACACAAAACAGCGAGGAACCGAGTATAGGCACTCCAGCCACACTTTGCTGCCAGAAGTTTCGGCCACCAAAACGTGAAGTTGTTTCGCCCTTGCGGGCGTAAGTCCCTATTGCCGACAGGATCGATCATGACGGAGCAAATAGCCCTTGGCGATATCATTGGCCTGGCCAAGACTCAGGTCGACGCGCACATGCTGGGCCTGTCGCGGGCGGACGAACTGCTGCGGGAGTCCGGCTTCAAGACCGCGGTGGCCGAGCCCCACGTGTGCAAAGCATTCTCCGACCCGGCGCAGACCGCGAACTCAGCCCTGATCCGGAAGTGGCTCACGGAGAACGACGTCAGCGTCCTCTGCTTCAGCTATCGGCTCGATGCCGACGACGCAGTCCTCATCTTCCGGAAGCTCATGTATCAACTCGACGATCACGGGCTGCTCAAGAAGCACGGAGGCAAGATCAAGGCGCTATACTTCGCCGGCCTGCCGGCTGCCTGCGACGCGATACGGCAGCTCTACGGAGGAGAGGTGGGAGTCCTTCGAGGAGACGAGACCCCCCGCGAGACCCTGGCCATCATGGGCATCGACCCGGCTCGGGCCCCGGACGAGATCGCGGGCACGCATCCCTACGACGACGCGCTCAGAAGCTTCGGCCAGGACGCCATCGCGACGGGCGACTACGCGTCCATCATGCCCGTGGACAGGCAGGACTCGGCGGCCTTTGGCACGAAGCAGGAAAGGGTTGTCGACCGAATCGACCATGGCAATCGACACCGCTTGCCGCCGCTGATGCGGGCGCATGCAGGGCCCTACGATTCCAATCGACTCGAGGCCATCAAGCTCTTTGAGTCCTGGGCGCGAGAACTCGCGGGTCAGGGATTGCTGGACGTCCTCTCGATCGGCACGTCGCAACTGAGCCAGGAGAGATTCGGCGAGGACTGGGGCGGGCGGCCGAACGGCGGCGGAGTGCCGGTCAACTCGGCCGACGAGTATGAGCGCATACGGGCAGCCGCCGCGCCTATGTTGGTGAGAACCTACGCGGGCACGCGGCGCATACCCGAGCTTGCCCGAGTCTATGAGGACACGATCAACATTGCGTGGCATGCCCTGTCCCTGTGGTGGTTCTCCCAAATCGACGGGCGCGGGCCGAACTCCGTGCTCGAGAACCTCCAGGAGCACTTCGAGACCCTCCGAGTCATTGCCTCCACAGGCAAGCCGTATGAGCCCAACATCCCCCACCACTTCGCGTTTCGGGGAGCGGACGATATCACCTACGTGGTCTCGGCCGTTTTGGCGGCCAGGGCCGCAAAGCGCATGGGCATCCGCGACCTCATCGTGCAGATCATGCTCAACGACCCCAAGTACACGTGGGGAGTCAATGACCTGGCCAAGGCGCGCGCCGTGCTGATGTTGGTCAGGGAGTTGGAAGACCCCAGCTTCCGGGTGTTCGTCCAGCCCCGGGCAGGCTTGGACTACCTGTCACACGAGGTCGAGAAGGCCAAGGCCCAACTGGCCGCGGTCACCGCGCTGATGGACGATATCGAGCCGCACAATCCGCAGAGCCCCCACATCATCCATGTGGTCAGCTACTCCGAGGGCAGCCACTTGGCCACGCCGGACATCATCAACGACAGCATCCGGATTACGCGGCACGCGTTGGACTCCTACCGGCGCCTCCGAGCACGCGGGCAGGTGGACGACATGGCCGCACACCCGGACGTGCAGGAGAGGGCGACCTCCTTGGTCGGAGGCGCAAGGCAGGTGCTGGCGGCCATTGAGGAGTGCGTGCGCCAACCGTACACGCCACGAGGGCTGTACGACGTCCTGCGGCTGGGTTTCCTGCCGGCGCCGCAATTGGCGTACTGCCGAGACGAATTCCGCGAGGCCGTCCGCTGGGAGACAAAAGTGCGAAGCGGCCGAGTGGACGTGTACGAAGATGGCAAGCCGCTTTCGCCCAAAGAAAGAATGGCACATATCCAGGAAGGTCTAAAGGATCAATGACACACGTAAGAATTGGTTTGCTGAACAAGAAGCGCGGCAACTTCAAGCTCCAGGAGAAGTTTGCCGGCGCGAGCGCGGTTGTGGATCAGACCCTCGATGAGGTCAGACACCACGAGCAGGCATTGCGCGCGGCCGGACACGACGTCCGCGTGATCGACTGGGGCCCCGACATCATGCGGGACCTCGCGGAAGCGGAGGTGGATATCGTTTTCAACGCGTCCAGCCTCGTGGAGACCGCGATATTGGAGGAGCTGGAAATCCCTTTCGTGGGCTCCAACAGCTTCACCGTCGCGCTGGCGGCAGACAAATCCCTTGCCAAGAGGATGTGGCAGCAAGCGGGCCTCCCTACCTCGCCGTTCCACGTGGCTCGCTCGGTAGAGGACTGCAAGATCTTCCGAGACGATCCCCCCTTTGACTATCCGCTCTTCATCAAACCGGTGGCGGGAAGAGGCAGCGCCGGCATTACGGAAACCTCTGTCGTGGAGACGTACGAGGGCCTGGTCGATGGCGTGCAGCAACGATGCGAGGCCATTGGCCAGCCGGTGCTGATCGAAAAGTTCTTGTCCGGCCGCGAGATCACACAGTGTGTGCTGGGCAGTGGGCACGAGACGCGCGTGCTCCCGCCTCTTGAGATCGTCTACTGCTAAGGCGCGGTCACGCTGACCTTTGACAAGAAAGAGGTCGACGACGACGCCTTCGTTTGCCCCGCGCGGCTGACTGAGGATGAGACCCGAATGATGCAGGACTTGGCCACAAAGGCCTACCAGACGCTCGGGTTTGACGACTATGGCAGGATCGACGCCATCTTGACCGACGATGGGCCCTTTCTGCTGGAGGGCAACACGTTCGCCGGGCTCATGTGCACGCCTCCGGAAAAACCCCACAGCTACATCGGCGTCATGGCCGCCGCCGACGGTATGGGCCCGAAGGAATTGCTGGGCGAGATCGTGCGCGGCGCGCTCAAGCGATACCACATTCGAGGACCGCAATGAGTGCCCCGCGTCTCGAAATCGATCTCCACAAAATCGCCCATAATGCGCGAGCCATTTCCACGCTGTATGGATCCAGAGGAGTCTCCGTGACTGCCGTGACCAAGGCAGTCCTCGGCGCTCCGGCGGTCGCCAAAGTGCTGGTAGGCGCGGGCATCACTTCCATTGGCGACTCGCGGATCGAGAACATCCGTTCAATGCGGGAGGCGGGGATTGAGGCTGAGTTCAC
>JAJRTI010000420.1 GCA_024278415.1 Planctomycetota bacterium
CCCAACCCCCGCGGGACGATCCCGGCGGTGAAGTGGAAGACGCTGTCGACCGACTATGGCCGCACTTGGTCCCCGTGCACTCCGTTCACCTATGCCGACGGCAAGCGCTTCATGTCGCCTTCGTCTTGTTCGAGCTTCTTTCGTAGTTCGCGCACCGGCAAGGTGTATTGGATCGGCAACATCAGCCGCGTCTTGCCGGCCGGGAACCACCCGCGCTATCCGCTGATCATCGCGGAGCTGGACGAAGACAAGTTGGGCTTGCGCAAGGAGACGCTCACGATCATTGACGACCGGGAAGCGTCGGACCCTCTCGAAGTGCAGTTCTCCAACTTCAACTTCGTCGAAGACCCCGCCACCGGCCATCTCATTCTTTCCATGAGCCGCCTCATGCCCCCGGCATACCGCCACCTGCCGCACGCTGGGCGCTACACCTACGTCATCGAGGTGAAGTGATCCGCGGCCGGCCGGCGTGTACTGTGCGAGCGGCTCGAGTCGCTCGGTGCAGCATTCCGTAAGTCCGCATGGCGGTGCGGGCTGCTGTTTGTTTGGAGTCCCGCCCGCCGTACGGCGCAATGGTGCGTAGATAAGCCTGGCGTCCCGTAGGGACGACCGAAAATAGCCCAGCGCTTCAGCGCTGGGAATCGTGCCGTCTGGGGCAAGTCGCCAGTCCCGTAGGGACGGCTGAATCCGCCGCACAGCGGACGCCATCGCCACTCTGCGGCTGTTCTCAGCATTCAGTCGTCCCTACGGGACTGGTGTTCACTCAGGGCTCCGTGTCCCCAGCACTGAAGTGCTGGGCTAGTCTCAATTGTCCCTACGGGACAACAGAATCGCTTAACTAAGCGCCATTGCGCCGTACGGTGGACGGTCGGCCCTCTCGCGATAAGACCCTCGCGGGCCTCACGACGAACGAGAACATACTTGCGAGGTGACAATGAAATCATTGCATTGCATGGTTTGGATGTGCTGCTGCGGCATAGCGGCCGCGCAGGAGCCGTTGCTCTACATGCCGTTCGACGGCGACGCGCGGCCGGCCGTGGCCGCGGCCGGCGCAGCCCAAGTGAAGGTCGGCGACGACCTGGCGTTCGGCCCCGGCCGCCGCGGATTGGCCGCGCACGTCGCCACGGACGTGCGCGTGCCTAGCGCGGGACATTTCAGCGTTCAAGCCGGCACGATCGCGTTCTGGCTGCGGCCGGCATGGGCCGGCTCAGAGCAGAAAGGCCACTATCTGCTCTCCCTCTACGGCCACCACACGATCAAAGACGAATGGATGCACAACCGCTGGAGCATCTCCGCCGGCGGGGGGAAGCTGCGGTTCTGGGTCGTGGGCGCACAACCAAGCGATCGAGCCTCGATCGAGGCCGATATCGGCCGTTGGAACACCGGCGAGTGGCATCACGTCGCGGCCACGTGGAGCGGGATCAACTCCGGCCGGCCCGACGCCGCGCTCCGGCTTTTCATCGACGGGAAGCTCGCCGCGGAAAAGCAGGGCGTGCGCATGACGGTAGGCCGCGTGGCCGACTGGATCGACATCGGCCGCGATTCCGACGCGTCGCCCGACTACGCGGACGCGGATTGCGACGAACTCTACATCTACGGCCAAGCGCTGCCGGCCGCGCAGATCGCCCGCGCGGTCGCGCTCGCGGACGCGGAGTCCAAGGAGGCTTCGCCCCCGGCGCCGAAGCCGCAGCGCCTGCCCTACTGGGCGGACGCGGCGCGGCCGTATCGATGCCGGGTGATCGCTCCCGCGGCGGGCGCCAAGGGCCGCGTGGCCGCGCGGCTGCCGCTGGATTTCCAACGGGATCTGAACGCGTTGGGCGTCGCCGCCATTGTCGAGCGCGATAGCTTGCTCGTGGCGCCGGCTTCGGGCGCCAAGCCGCTGCCGTTCAAGCTGGAGAACGACGCGCTGCTGTGGAGCGTGCCCGGCGATCGGCCTACGGCCTACGACGTGTATTTCAGCGCGGCCCGGCTCGACTTGAGCACGCCGCTGTTCGCGCGTTGGGGGCGCCGCGCCTGGCCCACACCGCGGCAGGCCGAGCCGCCGCTGCCCGACTACGCTACCGACGCGTACGGCGACGCGTGGGATTTCGATGAGGGCGACTTCGAGGCCATCGACCAGTGGGGCAACCATCCCTGGTGTCTGCGCAACAAGAAGGTCGAGCAGGGCGTGCTCAGCATGGACGTGTCCGAAGACCCGTGGTTTATCTGGGGCAACATGTGGGGCCAGATCGACCGCTCCAAACGCCGCGTCGCCATCGATCTCGCGAAGTATCCGATCCTGAAGATGCGCGTGCGACAGAGCTGCCCGGAAGCGCAGTGGGAGATCTATGGCCGGGGCGAGTCGCCGCGGCTTCGCACGTACAAGTTCACCGTCCGCGGGCAGGGCTGGCAGATTGTGCGCATCGACCTGGCGCGGCAGGCGCGGTGGTCGGGCGTGCTGCGCGCATTCCGCATCGATCCCACCTCGCAGGTGAAGCAGGCGCACGTGGAGATCGATTGGGTGCGGTTGACGAACGAGTCGCCCGTGACGCGCGATGCGGTGGAGGCGCTGCCCCCGCGGGACCGGTCGGCCGCGCAACTCACGCTGAAAGCCGAGCGCTCTCCCGCGCAGGTGGGTTCGCGGCAGCGCGTCGTCGCGACCGCGCTCGGCCCCGCGGGCCGGCCCGCGGCGGGCCTCCCGGTCACGTTTCGCTTCCGCTCGCAGAGCGCCGGCCGCCTCGATGCGGCCGAAGGCTATCCCACGCTGCGCGTGGACGCTGCATCGCGCCGCGGCTTCACGAATGAGCAGGGCCGCGTCGCAGTGATGATTGCCCACGGCCGGCGGCCAGGGCAAGCCGGCGACGTGCTGGCCGCGGAGGTCGATTTCGCCAGCGTGCCCGCACCTGCGCTTCGGTTCGACCTGGTCCGGGGCCCCGCACATCATTACAACCTAAATCAGGCGATTCTTGTTGCTC
>JAJRTI010000421.1 GCA_024278415.1 Planctomycetota bacterium
GCGGGCGAGGACAACGTGCTGATCGACAAGATTGCGGAGGATCTGACGAAGTCGCTGGGCGCGTTTGCCGGGCCAGGGCAGACGCCGTGATCGGCGCGCACAACGCGCGCGCGGAAGGCCTTCGCGGTCCGTCTTTACCGTAGGGCTCAATGGCGCGGAGTTAGGCCATCTGGTACCCCGCCGGGGCACTTGAGAATAGCCCAGCACTTCAGTGCTGGGAAAGCGGAGCGCCGAATGGCCCGTAGTCCCGTGGGGAGGACTGAAGGCCGCGAACGGCCTCAGATGGGCGATTCGACGATGTTTGGCCGTCCCTGCGGGACGGCAAGCTTAACCCGCATTTCTCACGAGTCCAGGCGGGTGTTGATGCCAGGCGCACTGTCGCGAAGGCCTGCTCGGCCACGTCGAGCGCGGTGCAACGCAGCAGCGGCGCCCGACGGGCCAGCCCCTCCCATTCGACGCGCGCAGGCTGTTGCTCAACCCACGCGTCCGCCTGGGCCGGTAAGGTCTTCAGCCTGCCACTTCTCCGACACTTCTATCCCGGGCTGGTGAGAAATGCGGGTTAAGTTCGTGCGATTCGGGACGGCCACCTATTGATTGTTTGACGCGCTCGCGGGAGGGCGATAGGATTCGGGTATGAGAAGACTGGCCCGAGTCGTGGCGCCTATCCGGCCTGCCTGTGCGCACTGCACGCACGCGGGTGAGGCAATCGCGTGCCGGGCCGCATTCGCTGTTCGCCTCTGGCCACCAGACGAACCCTGTGCGCTTCGTTGTCGCGCTGGGCATGGGCGCTGAGCGAGGAGACGCGGCTGTGGCGCGCGCCGACGCAGACGCACGTGATGCAATACCGAGAGGAGCCCCATGCCAGGCAGACCGACCGACCACGCTAACCTCGATTTGGCGCAGTTGCACCGCGACGTGATTCGCGGCGAGTCCAACGGCAAGATCATCTGGCAGCCGCGCATCGGGTGCTGGATCAGCGACAAGCGCTTCGAGGGCCAGCCGCTGCCGGAGCCGTACGAGGGCATGAGCCCGCCGGAAATGTTCCGCCACCTCGAGTGCTCGTGCCGGCTCTACAACCCCTTCAACCAGTGCTTTCAGAAGATCGAGGATCCGCGCGTCACACGTACGGACAGAGCGCTGTCCGATACCGACGTGGAGACGACCATCGAGACCCCAGCCGGCAAACAGACCATCGCCACGCGCCGGCACGCGACCAATCGCCGACTCGAGCACTTGAAGTGGGAGATCGCGAGCGAGGAGGAGATGAAGGTCGGCATCTGGCGCGTGGAGAACACCACGTGGCGCTACGACGCGGAGAAGTACGACGCGTTGATGCCGGAGTGGGGCGGCCTGGGGCTGCCCACCATGTATCTCCCGCGGGTAACGGTGCAAGACCTCTACCTGAACGCGATGGGCGTGGAGCAGGCGATCTTCGCCATGCACGACTACCCGGACACAGTCGAGGCGTACTTCGCCGCGCTTAACGACTGCCACGACCGGCTGATCGACTTGGTCGTCGAGTCGCCGTTCGAAATCATCAACTTCGGGGACAACGTGCACGCGGCCACGCTGTCGCCGGATCTGTATGTGAAGTACGTCGAGCCGGCGTACCATCGCCGGTGCGAGCGGCTCCATGCCGCGGGCAAGTTCGTGCACGCGCACTGGGACGGCGACACCGCCGCGCTGCTGCCGTTCGCCAAGTCGAGCATGCTCGACGGCATCGAAGCGATTACGCCACAGCCCCAGGGCGACGTGACGCTGGAGCAGATCAAGGACGGCCTCGGCGACGACTTGTTCCTCATCGATGGCATCCCGGCGATCTACTTCGACGACATGTTCCCGGTGTCCGTGCTCGAAGAATGCACGCACCGGCTCATCGAACTGTTCGCGCCCAAGCTCATCCTCGGCATCAGCGACGAGATATCGTCCACGGGCGACATTGAGCGCATCCGCGTCGTTGGCAAGATTGTGGACGATTACAATGCGTCTTGACAAAAAAGGTGCTTCTGAGGTGTCCGCTTTCCTGGCGTTCTGCGTTCTGGGTGATAGGACCGGCCATCATCTTGTGCTGGCTTTCTCGGAGAACTCAATGCCGCTCGTGCGTCCTCTCGTTATCTCGCTGAACGACGCGTCTGTCAATCCGGCACAGGGAGTGGCTTCGGTGGTCTCGCGGCGGCGTGTCGTGAATAATGGAGCGTGCCATGCGATAGTGCAATCGATCTAGGCTGGTTGCAGTGCAAGAACGTACGAGTTCCTTACAGGAGAAGACGGATGGTTGCTACGCCCAGGATCCTTGCTTTGCTGTTGATCGTTGCGTTGTCTCTTGCCTCATGCTCAAAGGCCACCGGACCGGAAACCGAGGAGCAAGATGTGGTCAGGATTGTCAGCACCAAGCTGCTCGATCAGGGGACGGAATCCCCACGTGTGACCGTCGCTTCCAGCGACGATGGGCACAGCGCGAACCAAGAACCCTCTGCAGCAGAGGGCCGTAGTGCCCCGCAAGTAAAGGAGATGGTGACCGGCCAGACGCCCGGGGCACAACCTGTTCCTGATCTTGGCAATTCTCACGGCAGCGGCACCAGTGCGAAGGTTTCCCCGATTCGCTCAAGTGGCCCTGTCCAATTGCAGGCGGCCATTGGCATGGCGAAGGTGATCGCCGAAGCCAAAAGGGCCGAGGCGTTAGCGAGAGCCAAGAGGGAACAGAGCGGGAAATCCCAGTATGTGTTCGACGACGGTCTCATGAAACTGAACATGGCTAACGCGAGCGCAGCCCACGATCCATTAGTCAAGCTTCTGAACGTTGGCGGTACGACCGCCTTGAACACCGTGCTTGCGGCGTCGAAGGCCTTTTCGGTCAAGGGTTCGGCACGCAACAAGGACGCGACCACAGAAGCTTTCGTCTTGGCCGTTGAGAACCTCGACGCTTCGAAGCTCAAGAAGGCAAGGGAGCTATCCAACAGCGGCCGCCTTGATGCGTTCGTGGTGCTCGTAGGCGCCACAGGCCGATTCGTGACGGGCCCAGGGAAGGTCAACACCGACGCCTACAATGCTGCACTTGACAATATTGACGCCGAGAAGATGAAACAGATGAAGGGCATCATGCCGGGGTCTTCGAGCAAGATGGCATTCGTGTGCCTTCTCAGCTCATCAGGCCTCTACACCGAAGGCGATGGGCAATTCGGCATAGCCCGCTACAACAGCGTGCTTGCAGCGATGGAACCCGGACATGTCAAGAAGGTGATGGAGGCCATGGAGAGCCAGAGCAAGCCGGACGCGTTCATGCTTCTGATGTTGGCTTCAAGTACAACGACGACGGCGCAATAGGCAGCCAGGGCAGCCGCAACATGCCAAATGCAACACTGTGTGGAATCCCAACGGTATCCCAGCTTCTAGACCAGCGTTGCGGACGTGGTCCGCGGCCCTGCGAAGACGGCTAGTGTCGTGTCC
>JAJRTI010000422.1 GCA_024278415.1 Planctomycetota bacterium
AATACGTAAATACGTAAATACGTAAATACGGAGCCTCCGCAACCGGCGCGCATTCCCTTCGCCCCAGCAGACCATCTGTAGCCGCGCCGCGGCGTCAGACTTGTCGAGCGCCCGCTCGGCTCGGCCTGCGCCAAGCAAGCGCCACGAGCATCAGCAGCGTCGCGGCCAAACCCGCATAGCGCGGCCACGAGCGATACGTCAACTGCACCACGTACTGGCCCGCGTGATCGATCTTGACCGCGAGGAAGCCCCGGTCCCGCGGGCGCACGTCATACCACGCGGGGAACACGATGGGGTCCGGGGGCGCCAGTTCCGCGGGCTGCTGCTTGTACTCGACGACGCGGCCATGGCTGCTCGTCCAGCCCGGGCGATACCGCTGCGCGACGATCAGCACGTCGGGCTGGCTCAGCTCGAGCGAGACCAGGATCGATCTGCGGCCGTGATACACGACTTCAGCAGTGCCGTGCCCCAGGGCCAAGTCGTAGCGGTCGCCGGGAGGGCGATGTGTGGGGGTGGCCATGACGGGCGAGCCGCCTCGGCCCAGCATGCGGCGCAGCCGTTGCGGGATGCGCGGAGCGTAGTAGTGCTGCGGCCGGTCCGCGAAGTCCCACGCGTGCCAGGCCAGCCACGCGAGCAGCAACACCTTGGCCCCGCGCAGGACCGGCCCGCGCTCGCCGATGCGGTGGATCGTCGCCGCGGCGAGGATGATCGACACCGGCAGCGCCATCTGCGTCCACCAGAAGCCATCCAGGGGCTCGATGTAGGTCGGCAGCTTGCCGCGGTTGAACAACGTGGGCACCAGATAGGCGAAGAAGATGCAGAACAGAAAGGCTCGGGGCCGCAGCCCATCGTCCCGGGCGGCCGCCCACTCTGCGCCGCGCCGGCGAGCCGCGGCCCATGCGTGATAGGCCGTGCAGACGAGGCACACCAAGCCCAGCAGCCAGTGCATGGGCGGCAGCTCTTCCTGCGTCAACGGCCGGTCGGGCGCAACAAGACCCATGACCGCCACGAACGGCTCGCCCAGCCAGAGCATGAAACCCGTCGGCGAAAACAGGCACCACTCACGCGTGTTCGATCCGTATCGCAACGTCGCGCGCGTTAAGCCTTGCGTCGGCACGGCGGCCAGGCACACGACCGCGATGGCCGCGGCCCCCAGCAAGTAGGGCTGCGGCCGGCGGAGCCACTGCCGGCCATGGAGCAGCCAGTATGCGGCGTACGCCACCAGCAAGAGCAGCGCGAGTTCCTTGCAGAGATACGCCAACCCCACGGCCGCGCCCGACGCCACCCACCAACCTGCGCCCCGCCGCGCCATGCCGACCACCAGCAGCCACGCGGAGAGCAAGGAGAAGAACAGGAGCGGCGCCTCCTCGACCGCAACCCGCGACCACCCGATGTGGTACTGGCTCAACGCGAGCAGCAGGCTGGCGAGCCACGCCACTTGCGCGCCCGCGAGCGCGCGGGCCAGGAGGGAAAGCACCACGACCGTGGCCGCGCCGAGGATCACAACGGGCAGGCGCGCGGCGAGCGTTGTGGCGCCGAACCACTGCATGCCCAATCGCGCAAGCTGCACGCGCATGAGGGGGTGCGTCAGCTCCGCGGAAAAGAACGCCCATCGCTTCAGCCCCGGCTCCCGCGAGAGCTGCACCGCGTGGGCCATGACGTCCGGCTCGTCCAGCGTCTGTTGCGGCACGGTCGTGGCCGCGTAAAACCGCACGCCCAGCGCCACCGCGAACACGGCCGCGATCGCGGCTGCCTCTGCGCGGCCGCGCGGCCGCCGGGGAGTCTGTTCTGGGTCGGTCATGGCTCTCCGCTGCTGGATGATCGCCGCCCGCGCGGTCGTGAGGATGGCGATTCTACGGCGTGAGGCTCCCGTGTCAACGCGGAACCGCGCGGCGCGTCCCAATCACACCCGCTGCGACCACGACCGCAGCGTGCTCGTGAGCGCGGCGTACATGGCCCCGGCTACGCCTCCGCTCATGACAATGGTGAAGATGGCCCGGGGGATCATCCCGCCGGACGGCATGAACACCACCATCTGGCCCCAGAAGAACATGCTGAGGCATCCGGAAAGGAGGAAGACCAGAATCGTCGCGGTGAGCGCGGCCGCGTACGTGCGGCACAAGGCCGAGAAAAAGAGCGCCACGAGCGACGACGCCATGAGCGCGATCCAGCCCGTACAGACGCGAAGGATAGCCGAGAGACCGATTAGCACAGGGCTGTACACGCCGGCATAGTAGTATCCAGATCCGCCCGCGTATTCACCCAACGCGTACACGACTGCGAGGCTCAGCAGCACGGGCATGGCGAGGAACGTGAGCCCCCACACGTGCGCGAGGATGATGCGGTGCGGGCTCACGGGCGTGGTGAGCAGCAGCGGCAACGAGCGGTCGGCCTTGCGACGCAGCAACAGGCGCACGCACATGAGCGGCAGCGTCAGCGCGAGGACCATCCACAGCGTGCCGAGGATGAAGATGAAGGCCCCCTTGTCCGCCAGGTCGGACCGGACGAGCACCAGCACCAAGAAAACCGCCGCGGTGAGGACCGCAGCCCAGCGCATAAGCACGAACGCGAACCACTCGACCTTCGTCAGGCTCAGCGACGCGTCCCAGAAGAGGCGGCTGACCAGCCAGCGCCGCGGCTTGCGGGGCCGGGCCGTGCGCTTGGCCCGGGGCTGGCCCTTGGCTTTGCCCAACGCCTTGTCGGCCAGGCCGATGCGCTTGGTCGCGCGCCAGAACGCGAGCAGCACAATGGCGCCGGTCGCGGCCAGAGCGGCCCAGGGCGCGGGGGCCGCGCCGAAGCCGATGCCGACCGTGCGTTGGAAGCAGATCAAGGGGCTCGTGTCCAGCCACAGCGGCACGCGAAACCCGACCGCAGCCGCAATCGACGGCAACCACAGCCAGAGGAAAGAGAACAACAGCGCACTGCCCGACACGTCCTGCGCGCGCTTGGCCTTGGCCGAGCACAGCACGCCGATCATGGTGACGCCGGCGAGCGTGAGCGCGATGTAGAGCACCGCCGCGCCCACGTGGCGCGCGTTCACGCCGCCGAGCGCAATCGTAAGCACCAGCAGCGGCGTGCTCGCCAAGAGCGCGAGGCCCGAGTAGGCCATGATGCCCAGCGCCTTGCCAAGCACGATGTCCCGGCGCCGGCACGCGGTCACCAACAGCAACGGCAGCGTGCCCTCGCTGCGCTCGACCGCAATCGAGCCCGCGGCCACGAGCGGACACAGCACCGCGGCCAGGAAGAACTGCGCGCCCGCCAACATCATGAACATGCGCAGCCCGTCGGGATGGCCGCCTGAGAAGCTGCGGCTGGCGCCCTCGGCCAGTGCTAAGAATCCGAGGATGCACACATAGAGCGCACGCAACCAGGGAGTCCAACCCCGGCGCTCCAGGTTCGAGCGTTCCTTCTTGGCTATAGCTAGGATCGGCATGGGGGGTGGGTGATGGCCAGTGGCGCCGGGATGTCGCGGCATGGCGAACGCAGACTCCCCTCCCTTCCAGGGAGGGGCAGGGGGTGGGTCGGGATGCTCGCCGGAACGTTGCATCGACCCCCCTGTGGTCCCCCCTGAAAGGGGGGACAGTTCACGAGGCGGCGTGCACAAATCGATGTCCGGCTGTCAGCCATCTTTCAGCTCACGAGGCCTTTCGTGATCTTCATGAACGCGTCTTCGAGTTGTGCTTCCTCCTCGCGGATCGTCTGCACGCGATGGCCGGCCGCCACGAGTGTGTCCGCGATGAAGGACAAGTCGTCCACCTCGTCCGCGAGGGAGAGCGTGAGCACTCCGTCGTTGTGAGCGGCTTCGAGGACCTCGGGCCGGCCGTCGAATAGCGCGGCGGCCGCGTCGGCCGGAGTGCTGAGGGCCACGAGCACGCGGCGTCCGCCGGCCGTGCGGCGCAGCAGTTCGTCCACTCCGCCGCTGAACACGAGCGCGCCCTGCTCGATGATGCCCACGCGGTTGCAGATCGCGCGCAACTCGGAGAGAATGTGCGAGGAGATGAGGATCGTCTTGCCCATGGCCGCCAGTTCGCGGAGGATCTCCATCACCTCGATCCGCGCGCGGGGGTCGAGGCCGGACGCAGGCTCGTCGAGGATGAGCACCTTGGGGTTGTGCACAAGCACGCGGGCAAGGCTCACGCGCTGCTGCATGCCGCGGGACAGTTCGCCTACGGGCGTGTCGCGCTTGGAGCCCAGATCGGTGAGTTCGAGCACGTCGTTGACGATCTGCTGGTGCTTGTGCTGGGGGATGTTGTGCGCGGCCGCGAAGAATTCGAGGTACTCGTGCACGTACATGTGGCCGTACGCGGCCGGCTCGTCGGGCATGTACCCCACGATCTTGCGCACCGCGTCGCCCTCGTAGCGCACGTCGTGGCCGAACACGCGCGCCACCCCGCGCGTGGATCGCAGCAGCGTGACCAGCACCTTGATCGTCGTGGTCTTGCCCGCGCCATTGGGGCCGATGAACCCGAAGATGTCGCCTTCCTCCACCCGCATGTTCAGGTTGTCCACCGCGCGCGCGGTCTTGAAGTACACGCACAGGTTGTCGATCTGGATCGCGGGGGGCTTTGTCGCCGATTCGGTCATGGGGCTATGTCGGTTTTTGGTGTTCGATGTTCGGTTGTCGAAAACCGACAACCAAGCACCGAAAACCCGTTCATATGTTCGGAGACCCTATGGAGACTGCGGGAGCCGCCTGCGGCAAATGGCGTGTCGGACAGTCTTGGGCCACTACTCCTCCGTCTGCACGTCGAGCCTGTAGCGTACGAAGACCGCGGAGGGCTCGCGGTCGTCCATGCTGAGCGACCCGGAGTCGAGGCCGATGCGCTCGCCGGGCAGGTCGCCGACCACTGTGCCCATGAGGTACGCCGCACCTTCTTGCATCTGTCGGCTCACGTCGAGCCGCGGGTCGAACAGGGGGCGCTGCCGGGGCTGCTTGTAGCGCGTATGCTCGCGGCGAAAGCTGAAGAATTCGCCCCAGCCTTGCCGCAGCGCGTTGTAGTTCTTGGCGCCCGGCTCGGTGCACATGACCCCCTGGTTGTACCAATGCTGGGTGCGGCGCTTTTCGAATCGGATGATTACGGACTTGCCGCTCGCGAGGTCCCCGGGCCAGGCCACCCAGGGACCGTACACGAGGAACGCCGCGTCAAGCCGGATGGGCAGCTCGCCGTCGATGCGCAGTTCGCCGGACTGGCCTTTCACGGTCAACACCGCGCGGAAGGGCGTGATCGTCTCGACCGCGTCCCCGCGCAACAATTCCGACGACCACTGCGGCACCGCGACTCGCAACTCGCAGCCGGCTCCATAGATCGTCTCGGGCCGGCGGGTGGGTGCGAGCGTGTCGCGCTGCACTTGGCAGAGGTGCTGGCCCGCGCGGGCGCTCGTGATGCCGTACACCTTGCTAGCGCCGACGTAGGGTGAGAAGTATTGCGTCACGCGCGCAACCGAGCTGCCGGACGCGGCGTCGTAGAGGGTGGCGTGCTTGTAGGAGTTCGCGCCCTGCCGCGTCGCGTACGCGCCGGCGTAGATGACCGCCGAAAAGCTGAGCACGCAGAACGGGAACACGAACCGCGCCGCGGGCCGGCGCTTGCGCGCGAGGTAATAGTCGACCGGGCCGATGAGGATCACATACACGATCATGAGCAGCGCGACCCAGCCAAGGCCAAATTGCACCGCTCGCTGCCGGCGCGTCAAGTCGCTCATGATCTGGTACGTGTCGCGCTCGTTGGAATTCTGGATGTCTTTCGGCTTCAGACCCAACGGCTCCGTATGGAGCATGCGCTGCCAAAATGCGCCCATGAGCGGCCAGTCACGGAACGCCTTCGCGCTCACGCCGAAGCCCAGCACGATCACGCTGCCGCTGCCCACGCGCACCCGCCGGGCGATGGGCATGCCGTTCGCCCTGAGCAGGACTTCGCCCGGGCCGCGCAGCTCCGCGACCTGCGCGCGCCAGTCGAGCCCTCCGCCGAGCAGGGCCGCCATGTCCATGGCCGCGGTTCGGCCAGGCTCCACGCCTGTGAGTTCAGGCCAGAGCGTATTGGCCATCTCCGACGGCTGCGTGCCCACGCTCACGACCGCGCGGCCGCCGGTCTGGATCCACGTCGCCAGGGCCTTCGCCGCCGGGCTGCCCGCGGGCACGTAGGGCCGGGCAAAGATGACCGCGGAGAACGCGTCGTACCCGATCCACTGAGTGGGCAGCGTCGCGAGAGTCAGGGGCAACACGCGCACGAACTTGGCTTCCTCCCCGGCAAGCTGCGGCGGGTAGGGCAGGAACGCCGCATCGCCCACCACGCCGAAGACTTCCGCACCCATTGGGGGCGACGGGCCGATGAACCCATCGCTCTCCGCCACCACCTTGCCCTGGCTGATGAGCCGCGCGCGCACCTGGTTCTCGTCGCGGTTGAGGAAGAGGTAGAGCGTGCAGGCCTTGGCCGAATTTCGGGGCGACTCGAAGGGCGCCTGTGCGGCCGCGGTCGCGCGGCCGGTCTGGAACGCCTCCACTTGCAGCACGCCCTTGACGCTCCCGGCCGTATTGCGCACGGTCACGCGCACCGGCGTCCACGAGCCGGTGCGGTAGGCTCCCGCGAAGCCCGCGTCCACGTCGAGCGTGATGCCCTTGTTCGGCGGCGTTGCGCCGAGCGCGAGTAGCAGGGCAATTGTCGTGAGGGAGGGCATTGGCGGGTTGGGCTTCCGGGGACATGAACCAAGGACGCGCAGCGTCCGACTTCGTGTCCCCAGACGACTTGTGTCTGGGGACACGATGCGATCCCGCCTTCGGCGGGCGTTCCGCATCGCGTCCCCGCGGCGTTCCGCTCCTGTAGACGCAACGCGGTGCGGCCAGGTTCCGTTCTACCGCGCGACCGTGGCGGCGAACACGGCCTTTGCTCCGGCGGCCCTGAGGATCTTGGCGCATTCCGCGGTCGTGCTGCACGTGGTCATCACATCGTCCACGAGCAGCACGGTCTTGCCGTCAACGACCTTGGTCTTGGGGACATCGAACGCTCCGGCCAGGTTGCGCTTGCGCTGGCTCGAACCGAGGAAAGCCTGGGGCGTGGTGAGCCGCGTGCGGCGCATGGCCCGGGGCGCAACGGGCAGCAGGAGGTATTGAGCGACTCGTTTTGCGAGCAACTCGGACTGGTTGAACCCGCGCACGAACTGGCGCCGCCAGTGGATCGGCACCGGCACCACGACCTCCAGGTCGTCCGCGAACGGCTCCGCTTCGATGCGCCGGGCGAGCAGGTCGCCAAGCGGCTTCGCGAGGAAACTATGCTTGCGATACTTGAAGCAATGGATCAGTTCGCGTAGGGCGGAGCGATACATGCCGAACGCGGTGGCGCCCTTGAAGTAGAGCGTCTGGCCGTGGCAGGAGCGGCAGTTGTCCAGATCCGTGTGCGGCCCCATGGGCGCGGCGCAGCGCGGGCACTTGTGTTGGCTCAGCGGCTCCACCGACGCCCAGCACCCGAAGCACAGGTGGTCCGTGCGCCGGTCGTGCATGTCCACACCACAGGATAGGCAGCGCCGCGGGTACACGAAGTCGAGCGCATACTCCCACAGCCTGCGCGGCCGCGGCTCGGCCGCAATACGCACGTCGGGATGGATGGTGGTGGGCATGGGAAGGGGAGGAAACGCAAAGGCGCTAAGGCGCAAGGGCGCAAAGGGGGATCAGGGATGAGGGATAGGGGCGGACGGATTCTCTGCCATCAACCATTTCCGCCATCCTCCTTCGCGTCTCTGCGTCTTTGCGTCCGCCGTGTGGCGGATTGCGTTTCAATCCTGCTGCGTTGTCGGCACGTGCTCGAGGACTTGCTTCACCACGCTGTCCTCGGTGAGGCCTTCGGCTTGAGCCTCGAAGTTGAGGATGAGCCGATGGCGCAGCGCGGGCAGCGCGGCCTCGCGGATGTCCTCGAACGCGACGTTGTACCGCTCCCGCACGAGTGCGCGGACCTTGGCGCCGAGGATGAGGGCCTGCGCGCCGCGGGGGCTGGAGCCGAAGCGCACGTACTTGCGCGCCACGTCCGCGCCCTGCTCGCCTTCGGGATGCGTGGCGAGCACGAGGCGCACCGCGTAGTCCTGCACGTGGGGAGCGACCGCCACGTTGCGCACGAGTTGCTGCCACTGGAGCACCTGGCCGGCGTCGAGCACCGGCTCGATCTGCGGCTCCTCGGCCTGGGTCGTGCGGTTGAGGATCTCGTTCAGCTCCTCGCCGTTGGGATACTGGGTCCAAAGCTTGAAGAAGAACCGGTCGAGCTGCGCCTCGGGCAGCGGATACGTGCCCTCCATCTCGATCGGGTTCTGCGTGGCCATGACGAGGAACGGCGCGTCGAGCGGGTAGCGTGTGCCCGCGACGGTGACCGTGCGCTCCTGCATGGCTTCGAGCATCGCGCTCTGCGTCTTGGGCGTTGCGCGGTTGATCTCGTCGGCGAGGATGACGTTGGCGAAGATGGGCCCGCGCGTGAACTCGAAGTGGCGCCGGCCGTCCGCGTCCTCCGCGATCATGTTTGTGCCAATGATGTCGGCCGGCATGAGGTCGGGCGTGAACTGGATGCGCGAGAAGTCGAGGCTCAGCGCCTGGCTGAGCGTGCGCACGAGGAGCGTCTTGCCCAGGCCCGGCACGCCCTCGAGCAGGCAGTGGCCGTTGGCGAAGAGGCACGTGAGCACGCCGTCGACCACCTCCGTGTGGCCCACGATCATCTTGCCGACTTCGTCCTTGAGCTTCTGGTATCCGGCGCGGAAATCGGCGCATTGTTGTTCGATGTTGGGCATGGGGGGGGGCTCCGTGAAACATGAAACGTAAAGCGTAAAGCGTAAAACGTAAAACAGGCGCAAGCGACTCCGCTTACGTTTTACGCTTTACGTTTTACGTTTCACGTCTTTTAAGCAGTTACTCCAACTTCTTCCTCGCCCGGCGCTTAGCCTTGAGGAGCTGCTGGGTGTAGCTCTCTTCGTCGGTGGCTTCGGGTTTGAGGTCGGGCTTGGCTTCTTCTTGGGGCGGCGCCTGGTCGCCGCGTTCGGGTGTGGCCGCGGCCTTGGCCTGCATGGCGCGCTTGAGGAAGTCCGGCCCCTCGCGGTCTTGGGTGGGCTGGGCCGGCTTGGCAATCGCTTGGTCTTTCGCGGCCATGAGCCGGGTCATGGTCGTCTCGCGCTCGGCCTGGCCGGAGGGCTTGGGCCGGAGGAGGCGCATCTTCTCCAGCGCGGCCCTCACGCCCTGGCGCACGTCGACTGGGTCGATGAACACTCGGCGCACGCACACGTCGAGCGGGAAGATGCACACCAGCCCCAGGAGCAGCAGCGGCCACAACGGCGTGGGCGCGGCGTGGCTGGGCAGGTTGTGCAGGAAAATCGGGTCCGTGCGCTTGAGCACGCGGCCGCGGGTGATGTCCGCCAGGCGGCGCAGCAGGCCCTCGTCTTACAGCGCGGATTTGAACTCCGGCGAGTACGAGACCGCCAGGCCCGCGCGCTGGAGGCCCACGCGGCCGTCGGGCCCGCGGTGCTGCACGTTGATCATGTACGTGCCCACCTTCGCCGCGTCGAACTTGGCTTCGTAACGCCCCGGCGACACCTGCTCCAGCGGCACTTCGAGCCGCTCGAACTCCGGGGTGATGACCGTGGCCTTCATCTTTATGAAGTTCAGCGGTTTGCCGTCGTCGCTGAGCGCGTCCACCGCGATCCAGCCCTTGCCCCCGGACGCGTCGGTGTTGATCTGGAAGCTGCTGTCCTGCACGTTGCGGTTGACCCAGCGGAGGACCTGGGCCCAGAACTTCTCGTACTTCGACCACGCGAGCAAATGCGCGCCCCACACGTTCTTGGCGTCGGACGTGAACGCGACCGCCTTGCCCAAGCCGTAGCGCCAGTGTGCGAGCACGGGGTCCTTGTTGTTTGAGACGATCGGCACCATTGCGCTGGCCTTGGCGGTGGTGCACACGTATCCCCGAAGCTGCGGCAGCTTGGCGCCGAGGCCTTCGAGGATGTCGCTTGCATGCTGCACCTTCGGCGTGAAGGGCTTCTCGAAGAGCAGCGACTTGCGGACGGTGACCGCCTCTTTGATGAAGATCTGCGGGAGCTGCCGCGGGTCGGGCTCGTTGTAGAACTGGCCCTTGCCCCAGGACGCGAGGTCGCGCATGACCTGCACGTCCCGCGGGCTGTGGGGGGCCATGACGATGGTGCTGATGGTGATGCGCGCGGCGACGATCTTGTCCGCGAGCGCGGGGTTGGGCTGCGACGGATCGCCGTCGGAAATGATGATCATGTGCTTGATGCCGGCGCTGGCCGCGGCGAGGCCGTCGTAGGCCATGCGCATGGTCGCGTCGAAGTCAGGCATGTCGCCCGGGCTGACGCTCCGGATGACGCTGGCGATGTAGCCCTTGTCCCGCGCCTCCTGGATGGGCACGCACCAGCGCGGGCCGCCGGTGTACGCCAGCAGGCCGAAGAGGTCGCGCCTGGCGAGCACGTTGAGCGCCGCGACCGCGATCTTGCGCGCCCACGCGTTGCCGTCGGGGAACTCGCACGTGTGCAGGATCACCACCAACGCGCCGCGGGGCAAGATCTTCTTGTTCGACACGTCCATGCTCACCGGCAGCGCCTCCTCCACCGGCGTGTCGAGGTACCCGCCCGCGCCAAAGCTGTTCGGCCCGCCGATCATGACCAGGCCCATGCCGAAATCGCGCACGCTGCTCTGGATGATCTTCATCTGGTCGCCGGTCAGTTCGTCCGCGGCCACGTTCGAGAGGATGAGCGTGGAAAAATCCTGGAAATCCTGGAAGCGATGGGGGATGGCCTCCGGCCCCCTCATCTCGACGAGCGCGCCCTCCGACCGCAACGCCTTGACGAGGTCCGCCGCGCCGGCTTTGTCCGTGTCCACGAGCAGCACCTTGGGCTTGCCCATGATGAACGCGTACGCGTTCACGCGGTTGTTCTCCGGCCGCGCGTCGCCTGGGCTCTCGATCACGGCCTCGAACGCCTTGGCCCCCGGGGTGCTGAGCTTGAGCGGGAGGGTGAACACGTTCTTGCCGCGCGTGAGCGACACCTCCGGACGCAGGCCCTCGACGAGTTGGCCGTTCACGAGGAGCCGCAGTTTCGCGCGGCAGTCGCGCATGGTGCGCGCGTGGATACGCACGTCGAACGGCTCGCCCAGGCGGATCGCGTCCGGCAGCACGAGCTTCTCCAGCAGCACGTCGTTGCCCAAAGACGCCTGGAGCGGCAGCACGTCGATCGCCACGTCGTTGCCCCGCGCGATCTCGGCTTGGTCGACCGCGTGGCCCTTGGTCTCGAGGCCGTCGGAGATGAGCACGATGCGCTTCTGCGTGTGTTGGGGAAACGCGGCCAGCGCGAGCCGCAAGCCCGCGGCGATGCTCGACTGGTCGCGGTCCACGACCGACTGAATGCCGTCCAACTCGATCTCGGCGGAGGGCCCGCACTCGATGGACGCGTCTCCCCCGAAGACCACAACCCCCGCCTTGTCGCGGGCGGTCATGCCGTCGCACGCCTGGTTGATGTAGCTGAGGATGGCGGCGGTCGAGCGCTGGCCCACGCTGTGCGACTGGTCGAGCACGAAGAAGACGGTGAGGTCGTCGGAGGTGCGCCTGAGTTCTATCCCCGCGAGCGCGAGCACGCACAGCACGTATCCAGCCACCCGCAGCCCAATGGCGATATAGCGCCGGCTGGGCCGCAGCGCACTCAAGCGCCGCGACCAGAGCCAGATGGGCACGAGCCCCAGTAGCAGCAGCAGCGCTAGGGGATGTGTGAATCGGATCGCCATGCCGCAGGGAAGACCAACAGACGATGATTCAGGCAGTCAGCCACGTACACGCGCCCGTCGGGCGCGATGTCGAGGCTCCAGGGCGACGACAGCGAGTGCATGTCGCGGCCCGGCCGGCCGAACACGGCCAGCGGCTTGCCGTCGAGCGTGAACTTCTGCACGCGGCAGCCGCCGTACTCGCACACGAACACATACTTGCCGTGCACAGCGACGTCGTACGGGTAGGTCAGCTTGCCGAGTTACTCGCCGGGGCCTCCCCATGCTACCAGGAATTTGCCGCTTGGCGAGAACTTCTGGATGCGGTGGTTCACCGCGTCAGCCACGTACACCGCGCCCGCGGCGTCGATGGCGAGGCCCATTGGCCGGCGGAAGTGGCCTTCCTCCGCGCCGTGGCCGCCCCACTGCGTGACAAACCGGTAGCTCGCGTCGAAGACCGAGACGCGGTCGTTCTTGCCGTACTCGGCCACCAGGACCGCGCCGTCCTTGGCGACCGCGACGTCGGTGGGGTAGATGAACTGGCCGTCACCCTCCCCGTACGAGCCGAACTGCGTGAGCAGGTCGCCCTTGGTCGAGTACTTGATCACGCGGTGGTAGTGCGTGTCCGCGATGAGCAGATCGCCCTTAGGGTCGAAGGTGATGCCGGTGGGTGTGCCCTTGCCGGTGTCTGGCATGCGCCAGTGCGTGACGAGCTTGCCCGTCTTGTCAAAGACCTGCACGCGGCCGGTCTTGTCCACGGCCGCGACGTTGCCCTTGGCGTCGCAGGCCACCGCGCGAGGCGAGGAGAACTGCCCCGGGTTGCGGCCAAAGGAGCCGATGGCCGCGGTGTCAGGCGCATCGCGAACAGGCTCGCGCCGTGGGCCGCAGCCGGCGCACGCGACCAGCACACAGGCAGCCGCGGCGACGATGGCCTTGCAGGGCCGGCCGCCCCAGATGGTGAGTGAACATTTCAATCCTGCCGTGGCCTCCGGGTTGCCGTGGAAGCTTGGGCGCTTACGGAGCGCACATCGACAACTTTTTGTCGATGTGCCCGGCGCGGCGCGGCTCGTAGTAGGGCGATTTATCGCCCGTCTGCCTCGTGAGGGCAAGCACGTTCGACGGGCAATGAATTGCCCTACTACAAACCACGTTGCCTCGCGCCGCTCACATCGGCAACATGTTGTCGTTCGAACACCGGTAAGGGCCTAAGGAGCGGGGCGAGACAGGCCAAGTTCACGTACGCACTTTGCCGCTCGGCGGCAGCGCGTCTGCCGTGTGCACAGTCTCAATATGGCGATCAACAAGGCATCCTTTCTGCACCTGCTGCTGACGCCTGAGGATATAGTCGCAGTACGCGTCGAAGTCGCCGCCGCGTTCAGCTTCAATCTTCCGCCTGATGGCCCTTACTTCATCGACGATCAGATCCCTCGTCATGCCATTCCTCTCTTCTGGGGCCCCCGCGAAACCACGCGGTCTGCGTACCGCTCCTGGATCTGCCGCGCGCGCGAGTAGTAGCGCTCCCGGTTGTTCCCACACGCGTCCTCGATCCGGCGTCGAGTTGCACGCACATCCTCTACAATTGGGTCATGGACCATGCCTGTGCCGGTCGGCTTCTCATGGAGTTACGCGTTCTCATCCTCGGCGTTGTCCTGCGCGTCCGGCGAGGCGGTGGCGCTGGCGCCGTCATTCTTGGGGCTATCCGTGGTGCTGTCTTCCGTCGTCTCTCGTGCGGTTTCGCCGCCCTCCTGGCCCTCGGTCTGCTCGTCCTCCGCAGCTTCGTCCACATCCTCATCTTCGTACTCGTCGCCGCCCTCGTCGTCGAACTCCTCGTCGATCAGGTTCTCCCCCGATTCCCCCACGCTCGGAGCCGGCGGCTCGATGGGCCGGCTCGATGCCTCGTCCACGTCCACGTCGGTGAGCTTGTGCATCTCGTCCGTGACCTCGCGCATGCCGCGCTTGAACTCGGTGATGCCCTTGCCGAGCGAACGCATGACCTCGGGCAGGCGCTTGCCGAACAGCAGCAGCGCGATCAGCCCGATGAAGATCCACTCGGTACCGCCAGGGAGTCCAAACATCTCAGGTCATACCTCAAAGGGGCAGACGGCGAACCTACTCGTCAATCTTCTTCTTCTCGTCGCCTTCAGCCAACGTGTCCTTCTGCTCGTCGTCGCCCGTGTCCTGGATGCCCTTCTTGAACGCCACAAAGCTCTCCCCGATCGACCGCGCCACGTCGGGCAGCCGCTTGCCAAAGAGCACGAGCACAATGAAGCATACGACGAGGATGACGACTATCTCTTGTATGCCGGGCATCGCAGGAGCCTTCCGAATAGTGGCAGACCGTGCATCGCAAACAACCCGGATTATACGCACGCGGAGCGACAGGGTCAACCGTCCGCGGCCCGGTGCTCCCGCAGCGCGGCGAGCAGGCGCGCCATGTCCGGCGCCAGCGGCGCGGCGTAGGTCACCTTCTCGCCCGTGCCGGGATGGGTCAGGCTAATCTTCCGGGCGTGGAGCGCGTGCCGGCTGAGGAGCGGCTCCTCGCCTTCTTCGGGCATTTTGCCCAGGAGGTCCGACACGTAGCACGCGTCTCGCTTGCCATAGAGCAAGTCGCACACGATCGGGTGGCCGATGGCCCTCATGTGCAGGCGGATCTGGTGTGTCCGCCCGGTCTTGGGCTTGCACTCCACGAGCGTGAACCCGCGGAACCGCTCCACCACGTGGTAGATCGTCTGCGCGGGCTTGCCGTCGTGCTTGCGCACGGCCTGCTTCTCGCGGTGCCGCAGGTGACGGCCCAGGGGCAGGTCGACGAGGTCGTTGTCGAACGGCACCTCGCCCTCCACGACCGCGACGTAGCGTTTGTGGATCGTGCGCGCCTGGAACTGCTGAGAGATCTTGTGGTGGATGGTGCGGTCCTTGACCACGAGGATCACCCCAGACGTGTCGCGGTCGAGCCGATGCACGATGCCCGGGCGCAGCGGGCCGTTGTTGTCGGACAGATCCCTCGCATAGTAGAGCAGCGCGTTCACGAGCGTGCCCGTCTGGTGGCCGCGGGCCGGGTGCACGATCATGTCCGCCGGCTTGTTGATCGCCATCAGCCACTGGTCTTCGTGGATGATGTCGAGCGGAATGTCCTCGGCCTCGATCTCGCTCTCCACCAGGTCCGGCAGCTCCACGGCGATCGTCTCGCCCTTGTGCACCTCCGTGCTGGGCTTGGCCGGCTTGCCGTCGATCGTGACCGCGCCCGCGCGGATGAGTTCCTGGATGAACGTGCGCGAGTAGTGGGGGAACTTGGCCGCGAGGTACAGATCGAGCCGGTGCGCAGCGGGATGCCGCTTCACGAGGATCTGCTGCGAGGTGATATCGTTGGATACAGGACGCATGGGCGTAGCCGCATGCGCCAGCATGCGGGGGGGGGGCGTCAAAGGATTTTAGATCAACTGACCACCAAAGCCTCACGAGTATACCGCCCGCACCGCGCGGCGGCAAGGTTGGGCAGAGGGCGCGGCCGGACAGGTGCGAGGCCCTGTGCTACTAACGTTGAGGACATCGAAGTCTCTTTGCACCTCCATCAAAACCACACGCGTCTGGTTTGATGCCACAGGGCCTTCGTACTGCATTTCGTAGGATCGTTTGTCGCACGCTTGCGTCTGCGTCCGCCGTACGGCGCAATGGCGCTTAGTTAAGCGATTCTGTTGTCCCGTAGGGACAATTGAGACTAGTGTCGCGTCCCGCAAGTTCGTATGCCTATCTGAGTCGGTGGGGCTGTGCTTGGAGACCCGCGTCGTCCGATTGGCCAAACGCGCTCCCACAGCGCCACAGGGGGCGCAATTGTGCGCAAACCCCGAACGGGGTTTGACAACAGAGCCCAGGGTAGCCGCAGAATGCGGCTACCCTGGGTGCACGACCGCAGAACGATTGAACGCCGAAGGCGTTCCACAAGAATGTGGGATACGATGCGAGGCCATCCGCGTAGAACCCGTTCGGGGGGGGCGTGCGATGTCGCCGAGGGTTTCCCAGGGTTGCGCTACGCTTAACCCTGGGCTTTGGGGTATAACGCCTACGGCGTAGCGACATGAGGCGCCGGACCCCGGGCAAGGGATGCATCCACCGAGCGTCGCGGCAGATAGAATTGGCAGGCATTGCCCAACCTGTGCGCCGGATTGGGTAAACGAACTTGCGGGACGCGACACTAGCCCAGCACTTCAGTGCTGGGGACACGGAGCCCTGAGTGAACACCAGTCCCGCAGGGACGACTGAATGCTGAGAACAGCAGCGGATTGACGATTGCGTCCGCCGTACGGCGGACGTGCTACAAACGCCGGATCGCGCATTGGGCGAGACGCCTTGTCGGAATGCTGTACTGAGGCCTCATGCTTCTGGCGCAGACACTTGGTGACAGGCCCTTCGTCGGGCGAGAACCACAGATGCCCAGAGATACCCGCAGGCTCCATCTGCGTGATCTGTTACGAGGCGGGCTTCGCCCGCAACCCAAGGCTTCTGGCTGTCATGGATCAGAGGCAAGACGTGGCGTGTGGAGGGCAGGTTCGCTGTTCCGTATTGCGTATTCGGATCGCGATCCGAGATACGGAATACGCAATACCCTGCCAAGAGTGCGCGCACACCACGCAACTTCTTGTTTTTTGTCGCGGTTGCTGACCGCGAAGGCGCTACGCTTTCTCGCAGACTTCGCTGCGAAAAAGGGGCGGCTGCGCCGCCGTCGGGCCGCTTGTAGTAGGGCGATTTATCGCCCGTCTGCCTCGTGAGGGCAAGGACGTTCGACGGGCAATGAATTGCCCTACTACAAACCACGTCGCCTCGCGCCGCACACATCGACAACATGTTGTCGTTC
>JAJRTI010000423.1 GCA_024278415.1 Planctomycetota bacterium
CCCAGTTGTCCTACCTGTGCTGTGGCGCCGCAAGCCGGCGTCGTCGCGTTTGTAGTAGGCCCGTGAGGGCCTTCCGCTCGGGTGGCGAATCGCCATCGGCGCAGAGGGCGCCCTGACGGTCGCCACTACAAGCGGAGCGCTACCCGCGCTCGCATCTCGGCCGCGCCGCGTTTGACACCTCCGCCATGCATGATGTTAGGCGCGAGGCCTCGGCCTATTGGGGTTTTGCAAGTCGCTCAAGTCACTCGCGGCGAACGGGCTGCCGCACCCGGTGCGCGAGATGTCTTCCATACCGCACGAGTCCTGCTGCGACCACCACGGCGCAGGCACGCGCTCTGACTCCGTCGGGCTGGCCGTCCAGCGCGAGTGACTGCCTGAAAAGCTGACGTGTCACGTATCGCGATAAACGCACTTCAAAAGATGGTACATGATTGACTGTTCGGGCGCCATGTTTGGTCGCCCTTAGCCCGCATTTCTCACGAGCCCAGTCGGGCGCCGCGCGAGTGACAGGCACTCCTCCCCACAGGTGTGCAGAACAGCACCGCCATAGGGCTGTGCTGGAGCGCGGCCAATGGCATGGGCGCATGGAATGCCGCTGCATAAGCAGTTTTGAGCCAGTCTGTTGGGGGCGCGATGGCAATACGCATTGGAAGGTGGAGAGCATGGGGTATCCGGCACGCATGTTGCTGTTGCCAGGAAACAACAAAGGTGTAATCTCATGAACCGACGAACGATAATTGCTGCATTGCTTGCCATCCTGCTCCCAGTGGCTGCGACACTTCTGCTGGCCCCGGATGCGCTCTTCCCGGATGGGCGGCCGCTGCCGAGGCTCCAGACGCTGTCGGAGACCTGGAACTCGGCCATGAGGGCCGTGAGGCGGTCCGTGCATCGTGGCTGGAAGTCTGTGGCGGACGAACTGGATCGCGTGCTCACGCGCGTCGAGCGGGAGCAAACGGCTAGCCCTGCGGAGTTAGACCCTCTCGTGACGTACGAACGCCAGATCCGTGGTGCCCGGGTGCTGTGGCGGCTGACCGTGGTGCTGTGCCTGCTGGCGGTGCTGAGGATCCACTACCGGCGCCGCGGCAGCAATCCACGCGCGCGCAGGCGCCTGTTGCAGAAGGAGTGGACGGCCCGCGCGGGCACATGATGGCCGCGTGCGCCCCGCGCGCGGGGGACCGATTGGGGAGGTTCAGCGGCCCAGGGCACGGGATCCCGCCCGCTACGCGATTTTTGCCTGCTTCTGGTCGAGCAGGTTCTCTTCCCCGCGCACCACGCTGGGCGTCACCACGTACTTGCCCGGCTGCTTGACCGACGGCAGGTGGAACATAGCGTCGATCATCATCTCCTCGGTGATGCCGCGCAAGGCCCTGGCCCCAGTTTCTCGCTCCATGGCCCTCTTGCTGATCTCGTTTAGCGCGTCTTCCGTGAACTCGAGCGAGCAGTCTTCCCTCTCGAACATTTTCTGGTACTGCCGCACGATCGCGTTCTTGGGCTCCGTGAGGATGCGCACGAGGTCGTCCACTTCCAACGGCATGAGGGGCACGATGACGGGCATGCGGCCGATCATCTCGGGGATCATGCCGTAGTGCACCAGGTCATCGGGTTGGACCTGCGCGAGCACTTCGCCTTTAGGCCGCTCCTCGCCCCCTTCGCTGAAGCCGATACGCTGGTGGCCCAAGCGCCGGCTGATGATGTTCTCCAAGCCTGTGAACGTGCCGCCGCAGATGAAGAGGATCTGGGATGTGTCGATCTGGATGTACTGCTGCTCCGGGTGCTTGCGTCCGCCCTGGGGAGGCACGTTGGCCGTGGTGCCTTCGAGCATCTTCAGCAGCGCCTGCTGCACGCCCTCGCCTGACACGTCACGCGTGATCGACACGTTTTGGCTCGTGCTGCCGATCTTGTCGATTTCGTCGATGTAGATGATGCCCTGCTGCGCCTTCTGCACGTTGAAGTCCGCAGCCTGGATAAGCTTCAGCAGCAGGTTCTCCACGTCCTCGCCCACGTAGCCGGCTTCGGTGAGCGTCGTCGCATCGCCGATTGCAAAGGGCACATCCAGGATCCGCGCAAGCACGCGGGCGATAAGCGTCTTGCCGCAGCCGGTGGGGCCGATGAGCAGGACGTTGCTCTTGTCCAACTCGACCTCGTCGTCGTCCGGCGCGACCGTGAGCCGCTTGTAGTGGTTGTAGACCGCGACCGCGACGGCCTTCTTGGCGCCCTCCTGGCCGATGACGTACTCGTCGAGTTTGAGCTTGAGTTCGGCAGGCGTGGGCAGGCTGCGGAAGGGAACCTGCGGGGTCGTGAGGCGGCGCTGTTCCTGCTGGATAATGGAGTGGCACAGTTCGACGCATTCGTTGCAGATGAACGTCCGCGGGCCACCTTGGATCAAGTGGCCGACGGCCGCCGCGGCCTTGCCGCAGAAAGAGCAGGTTTCGTCGTCTCGTCGCTTGCGCTGCGCCATTCAGGTCACCTGCCTGGTGTGTGGGGGAGGGGGGGGGGGCAGAGAGCAGAGAGCGGCAGCCGTGGACTGGGCCTCGGCCTATTCCTCTTCGTCGGTCTTGAGCGTCTCGAGCACTTCGTCGATGATGCCGTAATCGGCGGCTTCTTGAGCCGACATGTAGAAGTCGCGGTCCGCGTCTTCTTCAATGCGTTCGACCGGCTGGCCGGTGTGTTTGGCGAGGATATCGCTGAGCCAGCGTTTCATGTGCAGAATCTCTTCCGCCTGGATGCCGATGTCCGTGGCGGTGCCCTGCATGCCGCCCCAGGGCTGGTGGAGCATGATGCGCGAGTGGGGCAGGCCATGGCGCTTGTCGGGCGCGCCTGCGGCGAGCAGCACCGCGGCCATGCTGAAGGCCTGGCCCACGCAGAAGGTGGCAATGTCGCATTGCACGAACTGCATGGTGTCGTACACGGCCAGGCCCGCGGTGATCGTGCCGCCGGGGCTGTTGATGTAGAGGCTCACGTCTTGGTTGCGGTTCTCCCCCTGGAGGAACAGCATCTGGGCGATGCAGATGTTCGCCACCACGTCGTCAATGGGCGTGCCGAGAAAGACAATGCGATCTTTGAGCAGGCGTGAAAAGATGTCGGTGATGCGCTCTCCGTGGCCCGTCTTTTCGGTCACGACCGGCATCCAGTAGTTGCGCACGGACTCCGGCAGGCCGTCTGCGTCTCGGCAGAACTCGACGAACTGGTCGAACTGTTTCGCCACAGGTTTACTCCTCGGTCTCGTCGCTGTCGTCGCTCTCGGCCTGCGCTGGATCCACCTCCACGACGTTGGCCTTTTCGAGCAGGAAGTCGATGGTCTTGCCGTCGCGCATTTCGCTGCGCAGGGAGCTGAGTTGGCCGCCCTCTTCGAGTTCGTGCTCCAGCCGGGCGGGGGGCGTGTTGTACACCTGCGCCATGAGTTGGATACGCTGGGCCACCTCGTCTTCCGTGACGTAGATGTGCTCCTTCTCCGCGATCGCTTCGAGGATGAAATAGAGCTTCAGTTGGCGCTGGGCTTGGTCTTCGCCCATGTTGCGCATCTCTTCCGCGCGGGCCTCGACCTCGCCGGGGGGCATGCCCTGGCTCTCCATGCGCCGGCGCGTGCGCTGCACGATGGACTCGGCCATGCCCTCCACGATGTCGTCGGGCATGTCGAAGTCGTACTGGTCGAGCAGCGCGTTCTCGATGCTCTGCCGCAGGGCGCCGCGCGCGTTGCGGTCCATTTCCGACTTCATCCGCTCGCGGATGCGAGCGCGGAGGTCGTCCATGGTGTCGACGCGGTAAATCTTGGCGAACTCGTCGTCGGCTTCGGGAAGCGTCTTGCGTTTCGCGTCGAGGACGGTGATCTTGACCTTGACCGGCTTGCCGCGATGCTCCTCGACGGGGAATTCGTCGTTCGCGGTCGCGTCCACTTCGACGGTGTCGCCCTCCTTGGCGCCGGCCATTTGCTCGGCAAGATTCTCGAAGTCCACGCCTGGCACGACCGGCTCGTCGAGCGCGATGTCCACGTCGTCTTCTGTGACAGGGTCGATGCCCTCGCCGGTGATTTCGACGTCGCCGGCGAATTCATCGCCCGCGGCCAACCCCTCGTCGCCGATAGGCTTGAGCACGGCCTTCTCTTCGCGCATGCGCTCGATGGTCTGCTCGACCATCTCGTCGGTGACCTCGGACTTGGGTTTCTCGACCGTGAGTTCCGCGTAGTCCTTGATCTCGAACGTGGGCTTCACGTTGACGGTGACTGTGATCTTGAAGCCTTCCTCTGCGTCCAAGTCGCCGGCATCGACTTGGGGGGCGCCAAGGGGCTTGATGTCGTTGGCGTCGAACGCTTCTTGGCTCTGGGAGGCCAGCAGCGACTCGCGCACGTCGTCCTTGAGTTGTGTGCCGAAGCGCTTCTTCAAGAGTGCGAGGGGCGCCTTGCCGCGCCGGAAGCCGGGCACGGCCACGGTGTCGCGCAGTTCGACGAGTTTCTCCTGCATCTCTTTTTCGATCAGGGCCGGTGGGATGAGCAGCTCGACCTTGCGCTTGCAGGGCCCCACTTCTTCGACCTTGATGTCGGTTTTGGGCTCGGCCTCTTCGGGGGCCTCGGCCTCGGCCACAGTTTGGCCTTCGGGTTTAGAGTCGGTGTCTTCCATTGCGGTGGGGCGGAACGTGATAAGGATGGAGTTGGAGCCGCGCGAGGTGCGCGGATAGGGGCGGCCAGCCAGGCAGGAGGCGCCTGTCCCCATGCAGACACGGCCCCGCATCTCGCGCCCCGGTGCGTCTGCCCCAACGTGCGACACGTCGGCGAGGGACGCCCCGGTTTCGCGTGGGGCCCATGGCCCCCCTGCCAAAAAAAAGGAGCGGGTGATCGGATTCGAACCGACGACAACGACGATGGCAACGTCGTGCTCTACCAGCTGAGCTACACCCGCGTGCTTGCAACCTGTCATGGAACGCTCACGCGAACCATGCACAAGTTTACTGCCAAGTTGCCAAAAGATCAAGCGCTTGCTGCGCCGAACCCAGCGAGGCCGCGCTGGCGGTGCGAGAGGGGGGATTCGAACCCCCATCCCGGGTAGGGACTAGATCCTAAATCTAGCGCGTATGCCAATTCCGCCACTCTCGCTTGGGTGCGATGGCGTTGCCGTGCGCCCTGGAGGAATCGAACCTCCGACCCGCTGATTAAGAGTCAGCTGCTCTACCTGGCTGAGCTAAGGGCGCTTGGTGGCCTTCAGACCGGCGCCAACATGGTTGCCGGCCCAAGCAGAAGACCAACAATATACCACAGCCCGCGCGTTGGGTCAATAGCGCGTCTGGCAGGAGTTTCCCCATGAGATTTGCTGGTCCGAGCGGCAGACGCCGTTGGCTTGTAGTAGGGCCATTCATGGCCCGTCTGTAACGCAGAAAAATGGGCGATGAATCGCCCTACTATAAACGCCCCGCGCGTCCCGCACGGCCCCGTGTACATAACAATCGTTGTAAGAGACCGGCGACGCCATGCTTGCGATAGGTCGGGTGGAAACCCTGGGGAAACTCGTGCGCGTCTGGCGGTCTGCGGGCGCGCGAGGTTGCGCGTGTGTGCCGCCCCGCTGAGCCCGTCTCAGCGGAGCGAGATGAAGAACCTTGATGCAGGATCGTGAGCCAGCCTCGCTAGGCTCGCGCCCCGCAAGTTCGTATGCCTATCTGAGTCGGTGGGGCTGTGCTGGGAGACCCGCGTCGTGCGATTGGCCAAACGCACTCCCACAACGCCACAGGGGGTGCACGACTTTGGGGTATAACGCCTACGGCGTAGCGACATGAGGCGCCGGACCCCGGGCAGGGGATGCATCCACCGAGGGTCGCGGCAGACAGAATTGGCAGGCATTGCCCAACCTGTGCGCCGGATTGGGTAAACGAACTTGCGGGACGCGACACTAGGCTCCAAAACGCCGGGCAATTCGCCTGCGGCCGCGATCTTGCCGAGCGCGAGTGCGCCACCATGTGTCCGGATCCGGCCGGCCTTCCTGGGGAGGCGACGCGGATTCTGAGGAGCCTGACGAAGGCTGGGCCGGCGCCACAGCGCGTCTCCCGCGGGAGAGTTCTCTTGGCGGAGCCGCGTCTGCTATAATGCTTGCTGAGGTCGCCGCCAGAGTCCCGTAGTGTCCGTCCCCGTCCACACTTGGAGGCAGAGCATGAAAGTCCTTGGCATCGCCGGCAGCCCGCGCAAGGGCGAAACCACTGAGAAGCTCGTGAAGGAAGTGTTGAGCGCAGTCGACGCGGACACGGAGTTCGTGTCGCTCGCGCGCAAGGACATCGGCCCGTGCATCGCGTGCCTCGGCTGCGTCGAGGACAACGTGTGCAAGGTCGAGGACGACATGCGGGAGCTGCGGGAGAAGATTGTCGAGGCGGACGCGTACGTGGTCGGCGCGGCGAACTACTACTCGACGCTCAACGCGAGGGCGCACTGTTTCCTCGAGCGCTTCTATCAATTCCGCCATCGAGAGGGCAAGACTGTGGCCGGCAAGCTGGGTATCGCGGTCGGGGTAGGGGGGGGCGATGGCCAGCCGGTGGTGGACGCGATCAAGACGTTCTTCCAGTACAACCAGATCGAGTGCGTGGGCGAGGTGACGGCGAAGGGCGCGGCGTGCTGCTTCATCTGCGGGTACGGCGAGACGTGCAAGGTCGGCGCAATCCACATGTTCTTCGGCCCCGGCACGAAGATCACCCCTGAGATCATCCCCGATCTCTCGAAGCAGCCGGACAAGACCGAAGCCGCGCACGCGGCGGGGCAGGAACTCACGCGCCGGCTGAAGGGACTCGCCGCGGCGACGTGAGGCGGCGGAATGGTTGATGGGAGATGGTTCATGGTTGATGGCGGGAACGTCCGCCTCTCTGTCATCAGGCATGAACCATCAACCATGGCCCATCCCAAGTCCCAAGATCCGATCGGCATTGCGCCACGCGATCTTCTCGTACGCCTCCTGTGTGATGTGCCCCGTTTCGACCGCGTCCCTGAGGAAGCCTACGAGCGGCGCGTCCATAACCGGGTTGGCGATGTCCGTGCCGAAGAGCAGGCGGTCCTGGAAGCGCTCCATGAACGCATAGCCAAACTCGGGGTCGCGGCTCACCGCGTTGTGCCCGCTGCCGGCAGACAGGTCGCCGTACAGATTGGGGCACTCCTCGAAGATGCGCACGAGCGCGCCGCCGGGCGCGACCTTGCCCTGGGGGTAGCCGCCGCGGGTGGCCTGCGTAAGGTCGCCGCTGATCTCCGCCCAGAAGGGCTGTGAGTGGCCGAGGATGGCCAGGCCGGGGAACTGCTTCAGCGTCTTCTCCATGCGCGGCAGGCCCAGATCGTCCACGAGGCCGTAGCAGCCGCCGAATTGTGGCGCCACGTGCACCGTGACCGGCACGCGGCGCTCCTCGCACTGACGCAGCACGTTCCACACAAGCGGGTCGTCCCAGTGGAGGTTGGGGATGAACTCGCCCATGCTCTTGCAGCCCGCCGCGAGGTAGTAGTCGAAGTACCGCGTGAAGTCGGCGTCGGGCGAGTTGCCCTCCATGCGCGGGTCGAGGATGAACGTGGGGATGAGGCGGTCGGGGTACGCCTCGGCCGCTTCGATCACATCCTCCGCAGGCACGAACCGGTGCCGGCGCTCCGGGCAGATGCCGCACATGACGAGCGCCTTGTCGATGCCGAACGTATCGAGCCGGCCGACCAGCTCCTCGGCCGTGGGGTACGTGAGCCCGTTGGCCCAGGTGACGCTTTTGGTGCGGGTCATGTGGACGTGGATGTCGATGAGCATGGCGAAGCCTCACGCAGAGGTGCAAAGACGCAGAGAGGGGGAAAGGGAAGGAGTATAGCGTCCCTGGGGGGGCAAGCCAAGATCACTGGTGGCGCATGATCTCCTTGCGCACACTGAGCATTGTGTTATCATGGTGGCGAGACTGATAACATGATGGAGGAGACAGATGGTCCGCACACAGATTCAACTCACAGAGGAACAGGCCGCGCTCATCAAGCAGATTGCGGCCGAGCGGCGCCTGTCCATGGCCGAGGTCATTAGGCAAGGCGTGGACTATTTCCTCGACCAACAGGCAGCCGTTGGCCAAGACGAGCGCGTCCGCAGAGCCATGTCGGCCGTGGGGCGGTTCGCCTCTGGCCTGTCTGGCGTGTCCAAGGAGCATGACAAGCATCTCGCGGAGACCTTCAGCCGATGACTTGTTTCGTCGACACATCGGCTCTCTACGCCTTGCTGGATCGAGACGACGAGCACCACCCGCGCGCGGGGGCCGTGTGGAACAAACTGCTTCAAGCGGGGGATGTCCTCGTGACAACGAACTACGTGCTCGTGGAGACGCTGGCGTTGGTTCAGCACAGGCTGGGCATCGATGCTGTCCGGACGTTCTACGAAGACATCTGTCCCGTACTTCGAGTGGAGTGGGTCGATAGCGCAACGCATGGTGCGGCCGTTGAGGCGGTGTTGAGCGCGAGAAGGAGGACCTTGAGCATGGTGGACTGCGCGGGTTTCATCGTGATGAGGCGGCTGGGCATTCGTCGCGCTTTCGCGTTTGATCCCCACTTTGCCCAGCACGGATTCAAGGCGCCAGGCGCGCGCTGAAGTCGAGAGGTCTGGCCGCCTCGCGAGTTTTGGGGAATGTCGCTACCATAGCGCCATCCGAGGGACACCTCCGATCTGTTTGGTTGCGGCCAGAGGCAGCGCTGGGGTTCCGCGGCCGGGTATCGTACTGTACGAGGAGACCTCAATAAGCAACGTGCAAGCCACACTGAAACAGGCCGACGACGCCATTGCCGAGGAGCCTTTCGACGCGCCCTGGGAGTCCCTCGAGGATGGCCATCGCGCGGCGCTTGACTTGCCATCGCGCGCCAGTATTATGGTGCAACTCCATGTCCCCTCTCGAGCAACTCCTCCAGACGCTATCGCTGGCCGCGTGCCCACAGGGCGCGGCCGACGCGCTCGCCGCGAAGCTCGGCCAGCCGCTTGGGCTCGCGGTGTACCCCGAGTCCATCGTCGCCAGCTCGGGCGTGGTGTACGCCATGGGCCGGCGCGGACGCGAGAAGCGGCTCGTGGTCGCGGCCAAGACGGAGCCTCAGGGCTGGACCGGGGAGTTGCTCGCGCTGAAGTTGGACGGCGTGCCGCTGCACGTGGTGCACGCCTCGCTCACGCCCAGCCACGCGGCGCGCGTGCGCGAGCGGCTGCCCTTCACCGCGGCCCAGCCGCTCGGCGTACAGCGCTCGCTCGGCTGCGGCGACCGGCTCGGCCTGGCCACGCCCGGCCACGTGCGTGCAGTGCGCGGCACGAACGTGGCGCCCATCTTCGCGCAGCAGTCCATCCGCGAAATGGACCGCTCGCAGCGCTCGCCGCAGCAGGTCATGGACTCCGCGACGTGGGGCGTGCTCCAGGAGGGCTGGACCGAGCCCTGGGGCTCCGACGCGGACCATCTGAAGACAACCGACGCCATCGACGCGTGCGCGGCCGCGGGGTTCACGATGTACACCTTCGATCCCGGCGACCACGTGAACGACGCCGCGGACGCGCTCCCCAACGCCGAAGTCGCCGCGCAGTTCGACGCGCTCCCCTGGGCCGCGCTCGAAACAACCGCGGCCGAAACGCTCGATCGCTACACGAAACAGCCTGTGCGGATTGGCGATGATCTCGTCATCGAGTTCTCGGACGAATCCTTGCGCCGCGCGGCCGTCAAGTACGGCCCGGCTGTGGCGCACGCCGCGCTCCTGTATCGCCACCTCGCGTCCGTCATGGGCGAGCGGCCGTACGAGGCCGAGGTATCGGTCGACGAAACCGCGACGCCCACGCGCGTGGAGGAGCACTACTACATCGCGAACGAACTGCGCCGGCTCGGCGTGCAATGGGTTAGCTTGGCGCCGCGGTTCGTCGGCGACTTCGAGAAGGGCGTGGACTACCAGGGCGACCTGGCCGAGTTCGAGCGCACGTATGCACAGCACGTGGCCATCGCCCGCGAGCTGGGGCCCTACAAGATCAGCCTTCACTCCGGCTCGGACAAGTTCAGCGTTTACCCCATCGCCGCGAAGCTCTCAGGCGACCTCGTGCACGTGAAGACCGCGGGCACGAGCTACCTCGAAGCCCTGCGCACGATCGCCACGGTCGAGCCGGGCTTGATGCGTGAGATTCTCGCGTTCGCCATCGAGCGCTACGAGCACGACCGGGCGTCGTACCACGTGTCCGCGGAGTTGGCCAAGGTGCCCGCACCCGGTGATTTGACCGACGACGCCCTGCCCGGCTTGCTCGACCAGTTCGACGCGCGGCAGGTGCTGCACGTGACGTATGGCTCGGTGCTGTCGTCTGGGGATCCGCCGGACGGCGCACGGTCCTCGTCCCCCCTCCCAGGGGGGACTACAGGGGGGGCAGCAGAGGGCGGCCGAACGGCTTCCGCCAAGGCTACCCCCCCTTCGGTTCCCCCCCTTGAAGGGGGGGATTGCGGCTTCCGCATCGCGTCCCCGCTCAAGCCGCGCCTGCTCGCCGCGCTCGAAGGGCACGAGGACGAGCACTACGCCACGCTCGAACGGCACCTGCGTCGGCACGCGGAGCCGTTCAGTAAAGCGGAAAGACGTAAAACGTAAGTGGAGAGGTACGCATGGCCTGCGGCACTCCTTTACGTTTTACGCTTTACGTCTTACGTTTCACGTTTTCGTGTCTCGACCCTCCTTTTTCGCGTTCACCTTCCGTATCCTACCAAGGAGCCCCCCATGACCAACGACCCGCAAGCCCCACTGAAGGCGCTCGAACACAGGCACGACTTCTTCGTCGGCGTGGACTCCGACGGCTGCGTGTTCGACAGCATGGAGATCAAGCACAAGGAGTGCTTCGCGCCCAACATCGTGAATCATTGGGGCCTCCAGGCCGTGTCGAAGTACGCGCGTGAGGCCGCGGAGTTCGTGAACCTCTACTCGCAATGGCGTGGCGTCAACCGCTGGCCCGCGGTCAAGATGGTGCTCGACCTGGTGAACGAGCGGCCCGAAGTCCAAGCGCTCGGCGTCGACTTGCCGAAGGGCGACGTCATCCAGGCGTTCATCGACTCCGGCTTCAAGACCAGCAACGAAGGCCTTTGGCAATACATCTGCGAGGTGGACCACCCCAAGGATCCGGCTTGGCAGGCCGAACTCCAGACCATGTTCCTCTGGACCGAGGCGGTGAACGCGACCATCGCGGACATGGTGCACGACGTGCCGCCGTTCCCGTACGTGCGCGAGTCGCTCGCGAAACTCAGCGAGAAGGCCGACGTGATCTGCGTGTCCGCAACGCCCTGCGAGGCGCTGGAGCGCGAGTGGGAGGAGAACGACATCGCGCAATACGCGGCGGTCATCGCCGGCCAAGAGATGGGCAAGAAGGCCGAGCACATCTGCCTGGTCAACGGGGGCGAGATCGACGGCAAGGGCGGCGTGGCCAAGAAGGGCTCGCGCTACGCATCCGATCACATCCTCATGATCGGCGACGCGCCGGGCGACATGAAGGCCGCGCGGGAGAACGACGCGCTCTTCTTCCCCATCAACCCTGGCGAGGAGGAGAAGTCGTGGGAGCTGTTCTTCAACGAGGCCGCGGACAAGTTCTTCGACGGCACGTACGCCGGCGAGTACGAGGCCAAGCTCATCGAGGACTTCCACAAGCGGCTGCCCGATACGCCGCCGTGGAAGAAGTAGCCGCAATCCCCCCCTTCAAGGGGGGGAACCGAAGGGGGGGTAGCCTTGGCGGAAGCCGTTCGGCCGGCCCATGCCGACCCCCCTGTGGTCCCCCCTGGGAGGGGGGACGCGGATTGGATCGTCCCCAGACTGCGCGGCCCCTCTCTGCGTCCTCCGAGGCAGCCCCCCCTTGCGCCTTCGCGCCTTTGCGTTTCCTCCGCCCCTCCTTTTCACCGCGTCGCCGGCCGCTTCACCGTCGCCTGCACGTCGACCCAGCGGCTGCGGCGGCCGTAGTTTCCGTATGGGCCCAACGCAGCCTGCGGGAGCGGCATGTTCTCCCGCAGCGTGACGACGCCCGGCGGCCGCGATACGTAACGGTCTGGGTTCGGGATGATTGCCTCTCGGCGATACATGTTCCGGCCCCAGCGATTTCGCTTCGCCACATGGACCGTATTGCTCCTGGGCAGCGCCACCGAATCCCAACGCTGGTCCGCGTAGTTGTAGATCTGGAGGCGGTAGGAGCCCTTCAACTCGTAGTAGCGCACCCGCACGGTCAGGCCGAGCAGCTTGCTTCCGAGCCCGGAGAAGAGCCGGAACTCGCGGACCGTGCCCTCCTTGAACGAACCCTGCGACTCCTGTGTCCGGTAGCTCTTGGGCTGGACCTCGCCAAACTGGATTCTCCTTATCCGCGGCGTTGCCGTTTCCAGGGGCAACCATACCACCAACGTGCGGCAATCGACCTTCGTCTCGAGGTAGCGGTCGCCCTGCGCCGCGGGCCACGCCAGCCCCGACAGCAACGAAGGTTGGTCGAACAGATCGAGCGTGCGCTGAGCCACGTTCCCGCTCTGGCTATAGCGATCAGACACGACCAGCGCGGCGACCGCTCCTCCAAGCCGCGGTTCGCGCTGTAGCGACTCTTGGAAGAGCGCAGGCCAGGGGAATGAATTGAGGCCGGTGCTCTGTTTCATGGACACCTCTCCCTCGTACGCGCCGCCTGGTGCAATGGGCGGGATCGGGCATTTTGCCCAAGCGTTGCCGCGCACGTTGCCGACGAGCACGCTGACTGGGAGGGCCTCGTCGCCGGCATTGGTGATCTCGACCTTCATGCGTCCCGAACCGAGGTCGACGCAGCGGCCGGAGACCTGTGGCGCACGCGTGGTCACGCCCTCCAGCTCGAACGTCTCGCGGCCCCACATGTCGACGGGGAGCGGCTCGACCACGACGCCGGCGTCCTCGGATTTCGCGTGCACCAGACGCGGCGCGCCGGCGCGGAGCCCAACCAGGGCCGAGCCCTTCACCCCGGGGAACGCGAGCGTGTGCTCCTCGCGGCCGCGTGAGAAGACGACGCCCACCGCGCGCACGCGCGCCTGCGCCTCGCCTGGGAAGCGCTCGACCAGCGACGCGACGAACAGGTTGCTGCTCGCGCCTGCCAGCATTACTCGCAGCAGCGGGAAGAGCGCCATGAACACGGCCACGACCGCCGGGAAGCACACCCAAATCGCCATCGGCTTCTTCAAGCGGTTGAGGAGCCAGTACACGCCTGGCCCGACGCAGAGGATGTAGAACACGCAGTACACGAGGATCCACACGAACGGCGTGGGTTCGGGCGGGATGGCCTCCAACTGCTGCACGAGGTTCAGCGCGGTCGGCGCACCGCTTGGATCGGAGGCTGCGACGCTCCGCCATAGCGCCGGGAGACCTCGCCAACCTTGGAACGCCGGGCCTAGAACGTCCACGCCAAGCCAGACGACCACTCCTCGGCCCACTGCGCGTCTGGAGATGACGGGCACGTCCCCTTCGAGCACAACGCCCACGATGCCCGGCCCGCTCAGCGCCGCGCAGGGCACTGCGCCCTTCAGGTCGATAGGCGCACGGTAGCGCCGCGCGAGCCCGTCGAGCTTGTCGAGCGGCACGATGTCGCATCGCGCGCCTGGCAGCAAGTCGCCCACAAAGGACTGGAGCAACGCCGGCCCGCGCACGCCGGCCGAGACCGCGAGCGTGCCGCCGTGGAACACGTAGCCCTTGATCGCCTCCACCTGGGCCGGCGACAGCGCGGAGAGTTGCGCATCGCCCACGAGGATCGCCGGCACGCCATAGTAGGCCATGTGCGAGTCCGGCAGCGCCCACAAAGGCGGACGGGCCGGGGGCCTCGCCCTGCCTCCGGGAAGTGCGATCGACACACCGACCTTGCCGATGACGACCCCCGTCTCGGCCCACGCGAGATCCGCCTCCGCAGACGCGGCGTCATCGCCGGCTCGGATCACAATGCGAATGACCGACCCGCGGATGTAACGGGGCTTCGCGGATACGTGGAACCGCACCAGGCGGCGCGATCTGGCCGGGATCGACAGGGCCATGGACTTGAACGGCGGCGTCATGCCTGGGCTGGTCCAGTTTGCTTCGAGCGCCGCTTCCTTCGCCGGCCCCCCGTTGCGGATGAGCGTGGTGACAGCAATGGCCTTGCCCTGGCCGTAGGGTGCGGCCGGGCCGGCGTAGACTTTCACTTCGAGCGGCGGGCTCTGGCCGGTGGCGGCCCAGGCCAGCCTACTCGCCAGCGTCCACGCGAGTGCGAGCCATGCGGTTCGCTTCTTCACGCTTGCGGAACCTCCGTAGAACGGTGGAACACCACACAGTCAAGGCCGGGCCGGCGCACCCATACAGCAGCAACACCCAACGCCAATCCGGCGACCAGACCAGGGGGGCGCCGACCACGACGCGAGTGAAACTCCATGTCTGCCACGGCATGAAGCACATGGGGATCGCGGCGAAGATGGATCCGTACATCGTGTAGCAGCCCCAACTTGGCGCCAGCCTGAAGTAGTAGAGTAGCGGCCACAGGAGCGGCGCCAAACCAAAGAAGAAAATCACGGCGATAGCGATCTGCGTCTGGCCCCGCGGTGTTTTAGCTCGCGTGCTCCACATGGCAATGAGCGAGCCGACCGCGAGCGAATACCCCGCGGCCGCAAGCCACAGCCCGAGCACGTGGGGCAGGAGCATCACCGACACAGGCTTGCCCGTCGCCCACACACCAATCGCTAGCATCGCGAACGGCACGAGCAAGCCAAGCAGCTGCCACAGCAGTGGGCGGTCCGCAGGGGTGCGCAAGCCATGCTCGACCGCGTGCTCGATACGCGACCGGCTGTTGCGCCGGGTGAAAGGCAGAAGCACGGCCATCCACACGACAGCAATGGCCATGTACGCGGCCAACTCGTCTTCCGTGCCGAAGCTGGGCGGCCTGTTGACGGGTTTGGACAGATAGAACTCGTAGAGCACCACCGCCGGGCTGTTCCATTCCGCGCGGTAGTTCCGCCCCACGGAAGGCAGCACGATCGCGGCGATGACGCCGAAGATGACGGTCACGAGCACGAGGAGCAGCAGCTCGCGCAGCCGGCACGTCCAGCGCTTGAGCCCGGCCGGCCGGTTCTCGTAGAGGAACGTGAGCTGCACCTTGCGCAGCAGGCCGCGGGTGGTGCGCGGCAGGCGCCGGCGGCGCTTCTTCTTGCGGCCGGTGATGATCGCGTCGAAGTCGTTCATGCCCGCGGCCAGGCGCAGGTCCGGGCCGAGCATGAGGTACGTGTAGGACAGCCCCGCGATGGCAAGGTAGTACACGCACGACACGATCCAGCAGGGCACGGACACGCCGGCGATCAGGGGGTTCGAATACGCCCGCGCGAACCACGCCAGCTCCCCGAACGCAGCGTAGAGGATCGGCCGCACCGGGCCTAGCGCGGCCACCACCGACGGCATGTCGGCGCGGTCGGGAACGACGCTGAACGGCACCGCGATGAACATGAGGAGGATGAGGCCGAACGGCGCGGCGAACCCCCTGAGCGCGCCAAGGGCCATGCCGGCGCAGGCAAGCACGAGCGCGTAGCACCAGAGCACCGCGTACACGGACGCGACCGCGGCGACCGACGTGTCGCCCAACAGCACGCACAGCCCAAAGTACGGCAGCGCACAGAGCAGGTGCATGGACGCCGCTCCCATGACCGCGCTCAGATGGCCCCAGCAGATCGTCACCGGCGACAAGCCGCACGCGGCCAACTGGTCGAGACAGCGGTGGCGCCGGTCCGAGTAGAGCACCATACCCGCGCGGAACGGCACGCTGATGGTGATGAAGAACGCCTCCACGAGCGCAAACACGAGCAGCAGCACGCTGCCGAACGGCGGCGCCCCCGCGGACGCGCCGGACTTGTAGCTCTGCGCGTACATGACGTTGACCGCGTACAGCACCGGCAGCAGCACCGCGGCGTGGAGCATGAGCATGAGCGCTAGCCGGCCCGGGCGGAACGTCATGCGCAGCGCCCGCGCCCGGAAGGGGTTGTCGAAGATGGCGGCTTGGGCCGCGTCGCTCATCAGATTTCCCCCGTCGTGATCTGCATGAACACCTCGCCCAAGTCGGGCAGGCGCTCTTGGAAGGAGGCGATGGGGATGCCGGCGTCGATCAGCGCGCGCAGCACCGGGTTGTGGTCGTCGCCGTCCCCTGCGATGGACGCCTCGATCTGGTTGCCGTCGCGCGTCACGTCGAGCACGTGAGGCATCTCGCGCAGCAGTTCGCAGGCGCGCTCCGCGTGGGCCTTGACCCCGATGGCCAGCACCTTGCCCCGGCGCACGCGCTGGCCCAGGCCCTCCTGCGTGTCGCACACCACGAGCCGGCCCTTCTCCATGATCGCGATGCGGTCCGCGATTTCTTGGAGGTCCGCGAGGATGTGGGACGAGATGACGATGGTCTTGCCCATCTTGTGCAGCTCGCGCAGCAGCGCCATGAGTTCGATGCGCGCGCGCGGGTCGAGGCCGGACGCCGGCTCGTCGAGCAGCAGCAGCTTGGGGTTGGTGAGCAGCGCCTTGGCCAGGCACAGGCGCTGGAGCATGCCGCGGGACAGGCTCTGCACGACCGACTCGCGCCGCGTCGCGAGGTCGGTCAGTTCGAGCACCTCGCCTACGACTTGCACTCGCTCACGGCCCTTGATCCCACCCGCGGCCGCGAAGAAATCGAGGTACTCCCACACCAGCATGTCGTTGTACCCGTTGAACGCGTCGGGCATGAACCCCACGATCCGGCGCACCGCGACGACGTCGTCTTCCACGTCGAGCCCGTCGATGCTCGCGCGGCCTCCGTCGGGCTTGGACAGGGTAGCGAGGATGCGCAAGGTCGTCGTCTTGCCCGCGCCGTTCGGCCCCACGAGCCCCAGCACCTCGCCCGCCCGCGCCTCCAGCGTCAGCCCGTCGACCGCTACAGTTTCGCCGAAGTTCTTGGACACGTTATGCAGGCGCAGCATGCAGGCAAGACCCTCCTTCCCACAGGGTTGAGTGCATTATGCGGGCGGCTGCGCGGGGTGTCAAGGATGCGCGATCTGTCATTCTGAGCGCAACGAAGAATCTCGTCCCCCGGCTGCGGCAGGAGATTCTTCGCTGCGCTCAGAATGACACCGTTCCGTCACCTTATCACCCCCTCACCCTCTCACAATCCCCGCCGCGTTTCCCCAGAACACATCGTCCACCTCCTCCCGCGTGAGCCCCGCGGCCTCCGCGGCGCGGCGCAGTGCGCGCAGGGACTCGTAGCACACGAACGTGGCCCGCGGGTCGCAGTGCGACAGGTCGAGACCCTTCGTGCGCTCGCCCACGAACGCCCAGGCGCGGCCAAATGTCACGTACTTGCCCCGCTCGATGCCCGCGGGCAGATTGTCGCTGCCGTAGAGGACGCGCTTGCGGTCGAAGCGGCGCAGCACAACGGAAAACACGTCGCTCTCGCACACCGCGGACGTATCGAGGTACACGTTCGGCAGCTCCACGAGCGCGTCGCACGCGGCCTCGATGGGCCAGGGCGCGAAGCTGCGCGCACAATGCGCGAGGATCCACGTCACGTTTGGATACGCCGCGGACAGGCGCTTCACGTCCATCAGGTTCTCCGCGTCCGCGATGGCGTTGCGCTTGCC
>JAJRTI010000424.1 GCA_024278415.1 Planctomycetota bacterium
AACCTGGCCCCGCGCTGTAGGCGCCAGACACGATCCTTGTCTCGCTCTTTCAGAGCGACGGTGCGTTGCTGGGCATGTGTTCCTGGGGCGTTGCCCCAGGCTATCAGTGTTGCAGCCCGTTGGGCTGCGCGGCCGCGAAACGTGACGCACCGACATCGTTCAGAGCGCTTTATGGGGAAAGGCCAGGGCAGGCCCCTGCGGGCCACGCCCTGGCCCCAATAGCCGATCATCGGCGAAGACTAAAAGGCCGCGGTCAACGATGAGGCCATTGGCGTCCACGGCCCGCGCATGCTGATCGGCGGACAAGAGGACATGGACGACACCGTTGACGCTATCATCAAGATCCGGTAAAACGCGGACGAACTAATTCGCTCAACCAAACAGGAGTGGCCAATAGATGGCTGAACCGAACCGACCAGACACGCCAGCAGTTCCCGAACAAGACCGACAGGTGCTGCGCGAGCTTGGACGAAGAAAGGCAGAGATCGCGGCTCTGCCAGTCCAGGAGGAGCGCAGGCGCCTCTGGACGAAGCTCAACGACCTCGACTCCGTCAGGCCCATGGTCTGGCTCTTCGAAGTGCCCTGGAATGAGATGAACGTAGACGACGAACTCACCGTCCGATGCACGGAACCATATTGCCAGAGATTGGAGCTTTCGCTTCGGCAGGAACTCTACCAGTGGGACCACATGCAGGGCGACATGGTGGTCGAGCCGGCCATCCCCGTCCCGCCCGCTATCGGCGACACGGGGTTCGGCCTGTCGGAAGCTGTCGACGTCGCGCGCACGGACGCGACCAGCTCCGTCGTGTCCCGCCACTTCCACATCCAGATCAAAGACGAAGCGGACATCGAGAAGATTCAGATGCCCAAGGTGACGCTGAACCAGGAGGCATGGGATCGCAATCATGAACTGCTGAGCGAGATCTTCGACGGTGTCATCCCGGTCGAGAAGACGGGCATAAAGGGCACGAGCATCGCTCCGTGGGACTGGCTCATCCGCATGACCGGCGTCGACGGCCCGCTCATGGACATGGTGACGCGCCCAGACTACGTGCACCGGCTCATGGACCGACTCACCACCGCGTACATGCGCCGCCTCGAACAGTACGAGGAACTCAACATCCTCGCCCTCAACAACGAGCGGTGGCTGGGCGGCGGGCCGCAGTTCACCGACGAACTCCCGCCGAAAAATTACGACCCCCAGCGGATTCGGACCCGCGATATGTGGGGACGCACCATGTCCCAGATCTTCTCGACCGTGTCCCCAACCATGCACGAGGAATTCGCGCTCCAGTACGAATGCCGCTACCTCAGCCGTTTCGGCCTGACCTACTACGGATGCTGCGAGCCGCTGGACAAGAAGGTCGGTATCCTGCGCAAGCACGTGCCGAACCTGCGCAAGATCTCCATGAGCCCGTGGATCGACCTGGACGTGGCCGCGGACAACGTCGCCGCGGACTTCGTCTTCTCATGGAAACCAAACCCGGCCGTGTTCACTGACAACCCCTGGAATCCCGAACGGGTGCGGCAGGATATGAGGGCGACCCTCGAGCGCCTCCGCGGCATGCACGTCGAGATCATCATGAAGGACATCAGCACCGTGCAGTATCACCCCGAGCATCTCTGGGAATGGGCGCAGATCGCGTCCGAGGTGGCGGAGGAGTTTGTGTGACGTCGCGAGGCCCCATTCGTTTGCGAGAGAGGCCACGAGGCGGTTGGATGGCGGTGGCGCAAGAGGCCAGTCGCCTCCTCGAATCTGGGCCCCCGTGGGCGCCCCCAGGATCCAGTCCGTCCGCCGCAAATGACTTGGGATCCATGCACCAGCAACAACGCGACCAAATAGGAGTTGACAATTGCGCCAGCACCGACTAACATATGGGTCTCCCTATTCCCCCCCATAACGCCTATGAGCGCGTCATTGGCCTGAGCCAATAGACCGAGAGTGCTATGAAAACGTACGTTGCTAAACCCGGCGAAGTCGATCAGAAGTGGTTCGTGGTCGACGCGGCCGACAAAGTGCTGGGCCGTATGGCCACGCGAATCGCCAAGCGACTCCAAGGCAAACATAAGCCCGAATACACGCCACACGTGGACACGGGCGACTTCGTGGTGGTCGTGAACGCGGAGAAAATCCGCCTGACCGGCAAGAAGATGGACACCATGGAGTACGACCACTATTCGGGCTACACGGGCGGCCGCAACATCGTGCCGATTCGGCGCGTGCTGGAGCGCCACCCCGAACGTGTCGTGCAAAAGGCCGTCGAGCGCATGATGCCCAAGACGACGCTTGGCCGCAGAATGCTCAAGAAGCTCAAGGTCTACGCAGGCCCCGAACACCAACACCAGGCCCAGCAGCCTGAACCACTCGAACTGTAACCGACCGAGGATAAGAATGGTCAACGATCTGTACTTCTGGGGAACCGGCCGCCGCAAATCATCCGTCGCTCGCGTACGTCTGCGCCCGGGCGGAGGCGACTTCACAGTCAACGGCAAGCCGTGCGAAGAGTTCTTCACGCGCGAGCGCGACCAGGCGGCCGTGCGCGCACCGCTCACCGCGACCAAGACGTTGGGGCAATTCGATATCCACGTGAACGTGAAGGGCGGAGGCCCTACCGGCCAGGCCGGCGCGGTGCTGCTCGGCATCGCTCGCGCGCTGTGCAAGGCGCAGACCGATCTGGAGGACGCCCTGCGCGAGGGTGGCTACCTGACTCGCGATAGCCGCATGGTCGAGCGCAAGAAATACGGCCGACGCGGCGCACGACGCGGCTGCCAGTTCTCCAAGCGCTAAGTCCGCTGCCTACACCGCTACGCAGTACCAAGACGCCCAGTCCCACCGGGACGCGGGCGTCTTTTTGTATGGCTGCCCCCCCCACGGGCGGGAGCCTTCCGCATCTCTTCATCGCGCTACAGCAACACTCCCTGTGCGGCTAACGTCTCCCTCAGCGCGGCCACGTCCACAGTGCGCGGCCCCCCGCCATCGCTGGCGCACATCGCGGCCGCGACGCCCGCGGCCTCGCCGGTGACCATGCACTGCACGGTCGTGCGCGCACAGCCGAAGGCTTCGTGCGTGTAGGACGCGCAGCGGCCAACCACGAACAAACCGTCAATGCCTTTGGGCACGAGGCAGCGGTAGGGAATGCGGAAGTACCAGTCCCGCGGCACTTCCCTCTTCTTGATGGCGTCGGGGATCCCATGCGCATCGACCGTATGCGCGCCCCGGCCGATCGAGTCCTCGAAGTCGCGGCCCGCGAGCACGTCCTCGATCGTGAGCACGTACTCGCCCACCACGCGCCGCGTCTCGCGCACGCACACGTCTGGGCAGTCGAGCAAGAAACTCTCCTCGAACCCCGGCAGCAGGCGAATGTCGTCGATCTGCTTGCGCATGATGTCGCGCATCGCGCTCTCGCCCTGCGTCAAGTCTTTCACGAGCAGACCGTTGCCGCCATAACAAGGGCAGCACAGCGTCACCACGCCCGGGTCGGGGCTGTTGTAGACCTGGAGGCCGATCTCCTTGCCCTTGGCCACGAACGTGACCATTTCGCCCTTGAGGAATCGCTCGTACGCGTCGTTGAACGAGTAGAGCGCGAGCGCCTGCACCTGGTAGTGCTCGCGGTGCTCCTTCATGTGTTCCAAGCACCGGCGCAGGTCCACATTGCCCATGCGATACATGACGCCCATGTGCGACATCGTGCCGAGCGCGGCCGGGTCGGCTTTCGCGGCCGCATCGTCTGGGCCCACTCCGAGCACGAACTCACAGCCGGCCTTTGCCGCGACGTCGCCGTCGCCGGTGCCATCGACCACGTTCTTGGCGAGCACCGCCTGCCGGCCCTCCTTGTTCTCGAACACCACGCCCGCGACGCGGCCGTCGTCCATGAGCACGTCGACCGCGAGGCTGTGCAGCAGGAGTTGTACACCGGCTTCCTCCATCATGTCGAGCAGCAGCCACTTGAACCGCGGCTGCGACGTGAACACATAGCTCGCCGCTGTGCCCTCCGTGCCCACGGCCGCGCCGGCGTCGAGGAGCCGCCGCGTGATCTCCATGGGCAAGCCGCCCACGATCTGCACGGCCGCCGGATCCTTGCCCAGCTCCGCGACGATCTCGCGTTGGACGGCCTGGCTCTTCTGGTGGACGATGTAGTTCGTGAGCCCGGCATTGCCGGTCGTCATCATGCCGCCGAGCGCGCCGGAGCGCTCCGCGAGCATCGTGGTCGCCCCAGCTCGCGCCGCGGCGATCGCGGCCGCGCAGCCGGCCGGGCCTCCGCCGACGACGAGCACGTCCACGTCCGCGACGATTTGAGTCTCGATGGTGGTGGTGATGGTCTCGTGAGTGGGCATGTTAGGACTCGCGGCAAGGGATATGGTTGATGGTGTCCCATGTCTTGGGGACGACGCCGACGCGTGCTCGACCTCAGCCTGCGGCTTCGGGCAGTGGGCCCGCGGTCGCCGGAGCGCTGTACGGCCCGCAGTTGCACATGTACCGGTCCGGGTGTTGCCCGCGCGTGGCGAACCAGTTCGCATAGTGCTCCCACATGCGCCTCAGTTCGCGGCAGAAGGCGACCGGCGTGGCCCTGTCCCAGCGGTCGATCTCGTCGAAGAACGCCTCGTAGACCTTCCGGCGAAACGCATCAGGCACCTGGCAGCCGAACTCGACGTCCTCACCCTGCACGGACTTCATGGCCTCGACGAATTCCTCGTCGAGCAGGTCCAGGTCGAAGTCGCGGCAGATCGCGTCATAGTTGAGGAACCGAATCGTCTCGATAGTGATCACGTCGGGCTTCACATTCTCGAACAATAGGCGGATGGCCTCGCGGTTCTCCTCCTCCCAGTTTTTCACGGGCACGATGGGCGAGAAGCGCACGCGAACCGCGTAGCCAGCCTCTTGGCACTTGCGCATGGCCTCGATGCGCGCCTCCATAGATGCGGAGCGCCATTCGATGTCAGTGCTCTGCGTGCGTCCGCTCAGGCTCCAGCAGCAGACCGTGTGGCCGCGGTGGTCGTAGTCGAGCAGGAAGCCCACGTTATCGCTCTTGCCCACGTACAGCTCCAGCGCTCGGCCGGGCTGCTGCGCAAAGTAGTCCACGAGCAGCTTCGTCGCGCCCGACTCCGGCTCGAAGCAAACCGAGTCGGTGTAGTTATCCCACTGGAACAGCGTCTGCTTGGGGCACTTCTCGATCCACTCGTCGAGCCGGCTGACGTAGTCCTCCATGTTCATCATGACGTTCAGGCACCCGCTCAGCGAGCAGTACGAGCAGCGGAAGTGGCAGCCGGTGATAGTGTGGATCTGCCACGCCGGCTGGCACACCGCGCCGGTCTTCTTGCGATGCGCGGCTGAGCCGGAGTCGCGCCAATCGAAGCCGCCGTACCCGTTGTATTTCAGGTTGTTCAGGGCCGGGTACTGCTCGATGCGGCGCTGCTTCTCCTCCTCAGAGTCGTCGAAGCGGAACCGGTTGAGGATGACAATGACCTTGTGGTCAGAGCGCATGCCGTTGCGGGGTGTATGAGCCAACTCCGTCGCGACGATCGCGTTGAGCGCTTCATCGTCGACGTGGAGCACTTCGTCGGCCGCGATGCCCGTGCGCAGCCGGTCCGCGCGGGCCTTCATGAGCGGGTCGTCTTCAACGCCTTCGACGATGAGAAGTTTCGAGGCCGTGATGGGCAGCATGGGGGGGGGCTCCTTCTTGTCAGATCAGTCAGATCAGTCAGATCAGTCGGATCAGTCGGATCGGTCGCATCCATTCTTATGAGGCCTTCCCCGCCCACATTCTCTCCTGCGGCACGAACGGAAGATCGCGCTCGCGGCACCGGAACTGATAGTTGCCGGGAGTGCAGTACGGCCCACACACACAGACGTATTCTTCCGCCGTTTGGTTCAACTGCCCCTCGAACTGCGTCCACATCTCCGGCGTTTCGAGGCAGAGCGCGATGGGAATCTTAGGCGCGACGCGCGTGAGTTCGTCGATGAGGTACTGGTAGATCTCCGCGCGGGCTTCGTGCGGCAGCGGGCCGTAGCGCTTGCCCTTCAGGAACGGCGCGGCCCCGCGGATCGCGTCCACGTAAATCGAATCCCAGAGGTCCGTGTTGATGCAGCGCTCGAACCGGTCCGCATCCATCCAGCCGAACATGCAGAGCGCCACCACGTCCGGGTGGCACTTAGCGAAAATCAACTCGATCAACTCGGTGTACTCTGCGCGCCAGTTCTTCACCGGCATGATGGGCGAGAAACGAAAACGCACCTGGTACCCCGCGTCCTCGCATTTCCGCATCGCCTCGACGCGTTGGTCCCAGGGCGCGGTGAGCGGCTCCAGTTGCGTGCTCTGCGTCTTGGGGCTGAGGCTCCACTGGAGGATCGTCTGGCCGTTGTGCTCGTAGTCGAGCATGAAATCCACGTTGTCGCTCTTGCCCGCGTAGAGCAGCAGGTAGTCGTTCTTGCGCTTCGCGAAGAACTCGACCGCCGGACGCACTGCGTCGTACTCCGGCTCGAAACAGTTGATGTCCGTCTGGTTGTCCCACTTCCAGATCGTTTGCGGCGGGTTGAGCCGTTCGATCTCCCGGCCGGTGAAGTCGAGGATGTCCTCGATGTTGCAGCGCACGTTGATGACGCGGCCGAACCAGCAGTACGCGCAGCGGAAGGGGCAACCCGTAACGCTGTGGAGCTGCCATGCCGGCTGGCACACGCGGTGCTCCTTCTTGCGCCACGCGGGCACCCCGTCCCCGCGCCAAATCAGGGCGCTGTGGCCCGACAGTTGGTCCGCTGACAAATTGGGGAACTCCTCCAGCCGCTCCTTGCGCTCGTCATCGGGAAGCTCCTGAAACGTGGTGAAGACCACGTCGGGATCGCGCGGCTCCGCCTGCTCGCCCCACCGCGGCCTATTCTTCCACCCCCGCTCGTCGACCGCGGCGTTGAGCTGCTCATCAGTCACGTGGCGCACGACCTCGCCGGGGGTCATGGCGGCGAGCATGCGTTCCGCACGCGCCAGACTGCGCGGATCCTGTTCGACGGCTTCAGTGACGTAAACGGCTTGCGGGCTCAGCTTGGGGTTCACGAGATGTTCCTCGATGTGGAGTCACGGCTGCACGGCATGGGGCCGCCAGCCAAGATCGCGGGAGATGCGCTCTGCCGTGGAGCACACCGCTTTGATGACTTCGTCTTCCGTTCCCTCCCTCACGCGCACGCTCGGCACCGGCACGCCTACCGCGGCCGCGGGCGCGCCCTTCGCGTCGAACACCGGCGCGGCGACCGCGAGGACAGTTTCGTTCTCGCGCCAATACGCACAGTAGCCCTGCTCGCGGATGCGGGCAAGCGCGGCAAGCAGGGCCTTCTTCGAGCGGATGTCCTTGTCCTTCGATTTCGCGATCGAGTGGGACGCGACGTACGAGTCGAGCGCGTCGCGGGACATGTAGGCCAGCAGCACGCGGCCGCACACAGAGCTGTACGCCGACCGCACCCACACGTGGTTGAAGCTCACGGTCAGCATCTGGTCGGCCTCGACGCGCGCGACGAACGCGACCTCACCCCGCTCGAGCATGCCCAGCACCGCGGACTCGTTCAGCTCCCGCGACAGTTCCTGTAGGTGCGGCTGCGCGATTTGCGGCACACGCACGTTCCCCGTGAAAAGCTGCCCCAGGCTGCCACAGGCCGGTCCCAACCGATACTTCTGCGTCGACACATCTTGGGCCACGTAGCCCCGCGCCGCGAGCGTGCGCAGCAGGTTGTGCGTCGTTGGCGTCTTGAGCCCCAGCGCGCGCGCCAATTCCGTCACGCCCAGGCCGTCAGGCTCCGGCCCAAGCGTTTCGAGGATGGATAGCGCGCGGTCCACGGACTGCACGCCGGCAGTGCTCTTGTCTTTCTGATTCATTATGATGGAACAGTAGTCATCAATACTAAACGCTGCACATAGGCGATGTCAAGGTATTTCTTGCGCATCGGCGGGAGGAAGCGTGTGGCTTGTAGTAGGGCGATTCATCGCCCGTGGGCCGCGGCAGAGAAACAGGCGATGAATCGCCCTACTACGAACGGCATGCTCGTCCAATCAGCAAGAGCTTCTTTGCAGACCCGCGTACGACACTCCCCCCCGCGCTCCTGCATTCCGCCCGCTCAGAACGTCCAAGACATCCGGTGCAGCGCAAACTCCCTGTGCCCCAGCTTCTCCGCTTTCGTGGGCTGCCCATTAGCGGCCTTCACGACCTTGTCGAAAATGCGCCGGCCCACCTCCTCGATGGTCTCCTGGCCCTCGCCGATCGTGCCGGCGTTGATGTCCATGTTCGGCCGCATGCGCTCGAACATGGGCGTGTTGGACGCGACCTTGATCACCGGCATCATCGCGCAGCCCGTCGGGCTCCCGCGGCCGGTCGTGAACGCGCAGACCTGCGCGCCGCCCG
>JAJRTI010000425.1 GCA_024278415.1 Planctomycetota bacterium
GCTGGCTGGATGCGGTGTCCCAGCGCAAGGACCAACATCGCAACGCGTGACGCGCTACGCCCTAAGTTCGTGGCATTGGGCATGGCCCGCCCTACGCACCCTCCGATTGGGTAAACGAACTTGCGGGACGCGACACTAGCGGAACGCCAGCTTCGTGCCCTCGCCCGTGTCGCCCTCGCGCTTGAGCATCCCCTGGAGCCGCTTGGCCTTGCCCGTTGCCGGATCCGTCTCCACGTCCGCCCTGTATTCGAGCACGTCCCGTTTGTCGTGTTTGTTCATGAGCATGAGCGAGACCTTCTTGCCATACACGAACCCGGACACGTCATACACTTGGGCTTGGTCGGGATCGGTCGCGGCGCCCATGATTTGGCCGTCCGGCATTTGCACGATGAACATGTTGAACTTGCTGCCTTCCGCGAGCCAGTGCTCGGACACGTCGCACGCGGGCTCTTCGAGCTTGAGGCCCGATGCAATCAGCTTGCGCAGGGGGATCGTCTTGGGCATCGCGTTGACCCTGGCGAGCACTTCGCTTGCACGCGCGGCCTCCTGCGCCCAGCGCTCTTGTCGGGCCTTGGCCGCGTCGGCTTTCTGCATGAGTGCGGCAATTTCATTCTGCACTTTCGATGCACGAGGCAGCCGGTAGTAAGCCGCGAGGGCCTGATGCTGCGCCGTCTTCTTCATGGCGATCCTGGTGGTGAACTCGTCGAGTTCTTGAAGCCTGACCTCGGACGGCGCCGGCCCGCCCGCGGCGAAGGCTTGGCGCTGTTGATCCAAGCGGGCCTCGAGCGCCGCCCGCTTTTGGTCTAATGCAGCGAGTTCGTTGGCCACCTTTTTGACTTTGCTCTCGAGCGCCCGGATGCGCGCCAGCACCAGCTTCTTGTTCTCGAGCGAGGCTCCGATCACTTCCGCCTCACCCCGCGCCGAGGCCTCACAGGCGTTGAACGCGGCGACCATGAACTGGAGCACGTCGGCCTGCACCGTGTCCTCGCACTTCTTGAGGAGCTGCTCCTTGAGCACGTCGAGATCCGCAGTGACCTCTCCCGAGGCAGCTTGAGGCGCGGCCGGCTCCGGCTTCGCCACAGGGGCAGCCACGGGCGCCGCCGGCTTGGGCGTCTCTGCCGTTGGGGTCTCCACCTTCCGTGCCTCTGCCTTGGGCGTCTCCACCTTTGGAGTCTCTGCCTTCGGCGCCGCACCGCCGGCTTCGGCCGGGATCAGCGGCTGCGCGTCATCCGCTTCTTGCGCGCACAGAGCCGTCAGGCCACAGCAGATCATGCACACAGCGGCCGCAGCAAATCGTGCACGTAGAGACATCGGGCTGTCCTCCTAGTCCGAGGGGGATGAAGCGTCGTCATGTACGCCCCGCGTGAGCGAGACCCTACAAGCGAGCATATGGTACCAAAAAGCCCGTGCCGGTCAAGGCGCAACAATCGGGAGGTTCCCCTCGCCGCGCCTGCCGCGCGCCCGCCGCACCGCAGATCAATGCGCCTCCCATGCCTGTACTGCTCACGTCAGTGAGCCTCTGGCGCCCCGCGTCGGCCTCGCGGGAAGGCGCACGAATCCGCCGTACAGCAAACTCCAGTGGACCGACACTATCGCAGCCCCAGCAGCCGACCGGCTATCTCCTTCGCGGCATCATCCCCGATCAACATGGCTGGGCCGCGGCCGGGCTTCGTGAGCGGGCCCACGCGCGTCGCGTACGCCATCGCCTGGCGGGCTTGCTCAGGCGTCAGCCGGCGGTTGCCGTAGCCGACCGGCTCCGCCACCACGACCGGCTTAGGGAGCGCGAGCGCTACGGCCTGGGCCACGTCGCAGACCTTCAGCACGTTCGGCACGCACACCCAGAGCGGCTGGCGCAGACGGTTCTCGATCGCGTACGCGAAGCTCGCAAGCGTGCGCTGCGCAGACGCGCCGGCGATGGAGTCGTCGAGCGCGGCCGCGAAGATGGCGAGCAGGCCCGCCGCGCCGTAGCCGTGGCACACGATGCGCTTCGGGTTCACGTCATCACGCGTGGCAAGATACCGCGCGGCTTGCAGAATATCCCACACGCGCTGGGCCAAGAGCGGCCGGCCGAGCACAATGGTGTCCGTGGTCAGGTGGTTCGGCGGCGACGCAACCTCTCCCGCGCCGCGCAGGTCGAGTGCGAGCACGGCCGCGCCGCGCGCGAGAGCCGCCTTCACCACCGGCGACGTGCGCGCCATGTCCTTGCCCTGGTCATCGACGTAGATGAGCACCGGCCGCTTGCCGCGCCGCGCCTTGGGCGTGATGAAGAGCGCGGGCACTTCGAGTTTGGCCTCCGTCGCGAGGCTCAGCTTCTCCACGGTGCAGCCCTCCCACTCGAACGCGCCCATGGCCTTTGCCCGCGGCTGGCGGTCACGCGGCCGGCCGCCGAAGAGGCTCCAGATCGCTCCTCGCAACTCGCCCGACCGTTGCCGCCACTCCGCGGCCGTTCGGGGCGGAGTGCTGTACTCGGCGGCCAGCTCCGCCGCGCGTTTGCGGTTGAGCGTCACGATGGTCTCCGCGTCCTGGGGCCACTGGCCGTCCTTGAAGCAGCGCAACTCCTTCGCGTCCCACGCGAGGGTCTGCAACTTCGGCTCGGCGAGCGGCTTGCCGTCGCCCCGGCCTTGGAGCCAGCCGGCGAACCAGCCGTACGCGGCCTCGCGCAGCGGCTGCGCCCAGCCGTGCGGGAGCGGCGCCTCGACCTGCCGCACCATGGCCGACGCGCCGGCGAACGCGTAGAGGTGTTTCGCGCGCGTGAGCGTCTCTCGCGTGCCGTCGATGGGGAAGATGGGGTCCTTCGCACCGTTGCCGAACAGGAACGCTCGCGGCGCATTGAGGCCGATAATCTCGAATTCCTCCATGTGCCGCACGACGCCGGGCAAGTGGTTGCAGATGCAATGATCGCCCCCGCGCTCGATCCATGCATCGTACGAGCACACGAAGCAGAACGACGCGCCGGCCTGGATGCGCGCGTCGAAGGGCATGGTGTAAAACGTGGCCTCGCCGCCGCCAGAGTTGCCGGTCAAGCCGATGCGCTTCGCGTCCACTTCGGGCCGCGAGCAGAGATAGTCGACCGCGCGGATCGTGTCCCACACGATCATGCCTTCGTTCGTGCGGCCCACCATGAGCGATCCGAAGCCCATCGCGTGGCTCATGCCCGGGCGCATGCGCTCGCCCTGGCCGATGGGGTCGAAACCCAACACGACGAACCCCTGCCGCACGAGCCCGATCTGCGCCATCTGATAAGGCGCGTAGTTCTTGCCCTCTTTCATTGCATGGCCCATGGCCACGACGATGCCGGGTGCGGGCCACTTCGCGCGCTTGGGGATGTATAGATTGGCCGGCACGTAGAACCGCGGCACGCTCTCGAACACAACGTTCTCCACCGTGTAATGCTCGAACTCGGTCTTGCCCGTGACCTTCGCGTTGAGCCGCGTGCGCGGCGCGTCGGGGTCGATCCCAAGCGCGGCCGCGAGGTAGGCCTTGATCTTGCTGCGCCGGTGCGCCCACTCGGCCGCGTCGGCCGGGTCGGTGCGCTTCTTCGCGAGCGCGGCGCAGGCCTCGATGTTGTAGCGGAGGGCGTCCGCTGTCTTGGGCGGTTTGCCGGCGTACACGAGCCAGCGCTGGGCTTCGGCCATGGGGTTGCGCTCCTTGTCGGAGGTGATGAGGATCGCGTCCGCGGACTCGAACCCGCGGTCCGCGTCTTGGACGACCACCTGCACTTGTCCGGCCGGGAGGTCGACGACTCCGGCCAACTCCCAGCCCCACCGGCGCGCATTGCCAACGTGCGTGCGCCGGAGCAGATGCTCGCCGATCTGCAAGCGGAACGCGCGGTGCCCGCGGGGGGAGGTGTATCCACGCGCCCAAATGTAGTAGCGCCCGGGCTGCACGATCTTGGCCCGGCCAACCATCTGCTTTGGCGAAACCTTAGGGTTCGCGTTGCTCGTGCAGAAGCCTGCGCCGAGGAAGCCGCGAATGTTCGTCTGCCGCCGCCACGGGCCCGCGAAGTCTTCGACTTGGAGCAGCAGTTCCGCCGCGCAGGCCTGCCCGCATACGAGCGCCGCAAGGGCAGTGAGTATCATCCGGGAGTTGGGCATGGGGGGAGGTAGGTAGCCGCATGCGCCAGCATGCGGCCCGGGCGTCAAACAATTCACAGATCGCACGAATTCTGGCGACTTCGGCTACCAGGGACGCTGAACGCAAACCGCGCTACGGCTAGGGACTTCTGCGCTTGGCGTAGTCCTCCAGCGCGCGCAGCGTCTCACGCGCCTGCGGGAACTCCGGCCGACGCTCCAGCGCGCGGCGATACAGAGCCATCGCCTCTTGCACGCGGCCTTGCTTCACGCGCACGTTGCCC
>JAJRTI010000426.1 GCA_024278415.1 Planctomycetota bacterium
GCTGGCTGGATGCGGTGTCCCAGCGCAAGGACCAACATCGCAACGCGTGACGCGCTACGCCCTAAGTTCGTGGCATTGGGCATGGCCCGCCCTACGCACCCTCCGATTGGGTAAACGAACTTGCGGGACGCGACACTAGCGCTTGCTGTCGCCAGACCGAGGGGCTATAATTACGGAACCCAAAGAAGGGCACGAAGTGTCCCCAGTCAGCCTCCTGGATCCTATCCGAACAGACTTCGAGTGGATGGCCGGCCTTGGCCTGGTGGCGCGAGCAATCTGTCTGCCTGGGCTCAGGCTGTCGAGGAATGACGTTTATGCGAGGTTTGCCTTTTGATGATCACTCGGCCTTGAGACCGAGGTCCATGTGGCTGACTACACTGGTGGCCTCCGCCACGTGTGTCGTCATACTGATCCTCGGCTCCAAGTGGATGGGGCGCACGACAAATGCCGCACTGCAAGGCTTTGGCGAACAGCAGTTTCGTGTGGCTCACAGGGCGGCTCGCGACATGCAACGCTATGTCGCGGGGCTGGCGCGGTCCCTGGAGCCTTTGGCGCGGGATCCAGAGATTATGGCCTTCCGAGAATCGGCGACGCGAGAACACATCAGGCGCCTCGCGGAGGGGCTTAAGGCCATGGGTGTGCGCGACGTTGGGGTGATCGATCGTAACGGCACCCTGAGATTCAATGCTTATGCGACTGCCATGGAGGGCACGTCATATTCTACGCGGAAGTACTTCACTAGGGCCAAGGAGGATCCGCTCGGAAGCCCGTTCGTGGCCCAAGTCGTGCCCCTCGAATCCGCCAAGGACGGTCTGCCGAGTTTGCTTGTTGGTGTGCCCATGCTCAAGACAACCTCTCGGCCGCAGACCCAGTCGCCACCCGAACTGGTCGGACTCGTCGTCTGTGTGGTCCGCCTGAGCCGGCCGGTTGAGGAGTTCATCGCTTCAGCCAAGCCCTCGCCGGCGGGCCATTGCTTTCTATGCACGGCCGATGGCACAGTGCTCTGGTCGCCCGACAAGTCCTTGTGGGGCACGAGCTTTTGGACCGGGCATGGGAGGAAGATGTCGTCGGTCCATGCCGCTCTGAAGCGGTTGTCAGAGGGTGAGAACCGAACTGGCGAGTGCTCCTACTACCGGTTCGATTCGGAGAGGAAGCGGTTCAGTGAGGAGATGGAACAGAAACTCATTGCAGTTGCTCCTGCAAACATCGGGGGCCTCAAGTGGCTCGTGGTCGCGTGGGCTCCCAGGGCAGAGGGCCTCCAGTCCGTGAGCGCGTTGCGCCGCGGCCAGGCCGTCCTGGTGGGGCTGAGCGCGCTGCTGGCTCTGGTGGGTCCGTTCGTGTTTGTTGGGATCGCTCGCCAAGCGCGAGCGGGCCTCGAAGCGGAAGTCGCCGAGAAGACCCGCCGGCTGCGGGAATCCCACGAGAGGCTCCTGTCGCTGCTCCACAGTCTGGACGCGCTCGTGTACGTATCGGACCTCGAGACGGGCGAAGTGCTCTTCCAGAACGTACGCTGTCTCCAGGTCTTTGGCGACCATCAAGGCAAGGCCGAACGGTGCAGGAGCGCTGAGCCGGGGAGCATCCGCGGCCTGTTCACCAGGGACGAACTGCTCGACGCGGATGGCGAACCCACGGGGGTGCAGGTCAGGGAGGCGGCCAACATGGTGAACGGGCGCTGGTACGAGGTGCGCGCGCGGGCCGAGCGATGGGCGGATGGGCGGATTGTCCAGATTGTGATTGCCTTCGATGTGACCTGGCGCCGTGTCAGTGCGGAGCAGATTGCGCGGCAGCACGAGCAACTCCAACAGGCCTACGCGCGGATCGAGGCCTCGCGTGGGGAACTCGAGAAGGCGACCGTGGAGATGCAGGCGCTGATCGACTTGGCCGTGAGGGAGCAGTCCTTCGACGTTTGGTATGACAACCCCAAACTGGTCTGTTGTTGGCAGGTCAACCAATGCAGCAACGAAGGCTGCCCGTGCCACGGCGGCGATGCGGTCCGGTGTTGGCAAGTGGAAGGCACTCGTTGCGACCGGCATCGAGAGGGCTCGTTTGCGGAGAAGGTCATCCGATGCCGTTCGTGCCCCGTGTATCAGGCGGCTTGCCCCGACAAACTCACCGAGTTGGCCGAAGGTTTCAACAACTTGATGTTCTTGCTCTCCCGCAAGGCCGAGGAGTTGAGGCAGGTTCAGTTTCACGCGAGCCAGCAGGAGCGCATGGCCGCGATCGGGCAGATGGCGGCCGGGATCGCCCACGAGATCGGCAACCCCCTGTCCTCGCTTTCCTCCATTGTGCAGGTTCTCCGCAGCGAGGCGAGAGACGGGGAGACTCGGAAGCGTCTCGACATGATGACCCAGAGCGTTCAGCGCATGTCTCGGGCTGTGCGCGACATTGTCGATTTTGGCCGCCCCATGGCTAACGTGGAGTGGACACGCGTGGACGTGGGGAAGGTTCTGCGCGACACGATCGACATTCTTCGCTTCCACCACCGCGCGCGTGAAGCGCAACTCCAGATCGAGTTCGATCCCAATGTCCCCCCCACCATGGCCGTGGAGCATCAGCTCCAGCAGGTGTTCATGAACCTTGCGCTCAACGCGGTAGACGCGATGGACGGCAAGGGCAAGCTGACAGTGCGGGGCCGGAAAGTCGGTAGCACCATCGAGGTGGCCTTCGAGGATACTGGAGTTGGCATTGCCGAAGACCAGCTCCAGCGTGTCTTCGAGCCGTTCTACACAACCAAGTCCGCCAAGAACGGAGCAGGCCTCGGCCTTGCAATGAGCTACAGTGTCATGAAACGGCACGGCGGCGGCATCCGTGTGGAAAGTGACAAGAACAGAGGCACTACTTTCGTAGTAACCATTCCCGTTCGCGGGCCCAATGGAGTCGGTGATGCAAAAGGCC
>JAJRTI010000427.1 GCA_024278415.1 Planctomycetota bacterium
CGGCCGGCCGCCCACGGCCCACCACTTCATCCCGTCGCGTACGCGGCAGTAGTCGGGATTGGACTCGAAGCTGGAGTCGCCTAACTTGTTGCCCGACTTGAGGCCCGCCGCGTTGGCGGCCTCCTGCGCGGAGACGATGCGCCACTGCTTGACCGGGGCGAACTCCTTGCGCAACTCATCCGCTTCCGAATCGCTCACAGTGCGCAGGATGTAATCGTCGATCCAATACGTATCGCCCGCGCGCGCACCCCGGATGTAGATTCGCACCATCGCGATGCCGTTGTTCTTGGCCGGGTCGTATCGATAGATCGCGCCGGCGGTGCGCCAATCGCCGGGCCGGCGGATTTTCGTGGTGGTCCCCACCGCATGATAGTCGACATCGATCGCCAGGCCGTACACGGTGCCGTGCCCGGCATGTTTGACGCGCAGCCCGTGATAGAGATACGCGGGCTGGGCCAGGCGGAAGTACCTCGCCTTCTCGCGCAAGAGGTAGTTGACGATGCACCCACCATCGGTGAGGAACTTCACGCGCAGGGCGTAGTTTCCCCTCCCGACGCGCACACGGCGAATCTCCACCTTCGTCGCCTGGCGCCACTTCTCCACATGGCCCCATTCGTCCGGCATGCCGTCATCGTTGGCGTCGCGTTCGAAGCCGCCGTTGGCCAGCATATTCTGTCCTGGCTCGGGGACGATCTGTTTGTAGCCCGCGACCGGCACTTGCCCGCCGTGAGCCGCATGGGCCAAGGACACGAGCGCAACACCCCACAGAACTCGACGTCTGGCTGAGATCATCGACGGGCTTTCTCCAGTATCTCGTTGATGGGCGGTCACGATCAAGACGTGGCCGCGGCCCAGGCTCCTTTGATGAACTCCAAGCCGCGGACGACGCTCTCTCTTTCGGACGGGCCGCCTGCTTCGAGCGAGAGCCAGCCGTCGAAGCCGGCCTCGTGCAGAAGGCGAAAGATCGTGGGGAAATCGACCGCACCGTCGCCGGTGACCGCATGCCCGCAGTGGGCGTATCGGTCGCTAACGTGAACGTGGACGACTCTGTCGGCCACGTGATGCAGCAGATCGACGGCCGAATGGGGACACCATCGGGTTTGAAGTGTCCAAATTGACCTTCAGCCGTTCGTCATCGACCCGATCGAGAATCTCGACGAAGTCCTCCACTCTCGTGCCTACGTCCGGGTGGTCTTCGAGCGCGATGGTGACTCCGCGTTGAGCCGCGACGTCCACGACACGACGCAGCGCGGCCGCGATCGTCCGGAGTGTTTCGTCCCGCGGCGCGCCTTCGGGCCAGCTCCCGCAGGTCATGCGCACGAGATCCGTCTCGAAGATCCCAGCGAGCCATGCGTCCTGCTTCACCGACTCGATCTGCCGGCGCTGCTCCTCTTCGTCCGGGTTCGAGAAGTCGCCGTAGCTCGTGAACATGGAAACCTCCAATCCCGCGTCACGCACCGCGTTGCTGACACCGCGGAGGCAGCTTTCGTCTTCGAGGTTCTGGAGGTACGGCTTGTACATCTCGATCCTATCGAACCCCATGTCCGCCGCCATCTGGATCCACTCCTCGACGGAGAGCGTCCGCTCGTCGAGCATTCGGCCGAAGAAGCAGATGGGGATGCAGCTCGTTTTCATCGCAGAATTTCCTGAGGGTTAGTCCGCGGGTCCATTGGGGCCGCGCTGCGCGTTTCCCCGCTGCTTGGAAACGTACTGTTCCACGTGGTACTGAAGGAATCGCAGTCCAATCACCATGACGCGTTCAAGGCCAAGATCGCGCAGCTCGGCGCTTTTTCGATGCGCCTTGTGGCCGGAGATCTCCAGCATCCACGGCCGATCGAATCCGACCTCGAAGAGCGCACGCACGATTCGCCCCCAATCCATTCTCCCGATGCCGGGCGGAAGATGGTCGTCTTGCTCTCCAAAACCATCGTGCAGATGCGTATTGAAAAGCTTGTCGCCCATGATGTGCACCGCGTCATGCGGGGCCGTGCCGTTCACGAGCGCGTGTCCCGTATCGCAACAGCACCCGACGTGCGCCTCGCCGATGGCGTCCACCACGCGCCGGGTATATTCCACGGAGAGGGTCAGGGGGTTCTCGACCGCCATTTCCAGGCCATGATCGGCCGCGACGCGAGCGCTTTCCTTGAGCCGTTCAGCATCCCTATCGATGTCCTCGTCCACGCCCTCGACGCCGACGTGATCCACAATCACGCGCACCCCCAAGATCTCTGCATTTCGGGCGCAGATTCGTTGCTCCTGTCGATAGCGCCGGTGCGCGTCGGGCGACTCCTCGGTGAGCACCTTGGAGTGGGTCGCCCAAGGCTTGAGCCCCACCTCCTCGGTGTGAGCCTTGAGTACGACGGCTTCCTCGGCACTCAGATGAGCCAGGTGAGGGAACTCCACCCAAGTGTACCCGACCTTGCTGACACATTGCATTGCCTCTCGGTACTGGCACGGATTGAGGAATTCGGACGGACGGAGCGGATCGCCCGACTCCAATTGAGCGCCGCAACAGAATTCTACGGCCGGGATGGCGCAAGGCATGCGTGCGTCCCTTTTCGGCCACTCATGGCCGCGCAAAGTCCGAGAGACATCTCCCTGAGTCCCTTCACTTTCCTTTGGAAACGAAGCCGGGCGGGATTCGATAGCCGCGAATGAACGGCTTCTGAGCGGGAGCATCGCCCGTTATGTACTGGACCACGTAGATCGAGTTGTCGGGCAGTTCGACCCAGCCGGAGTAGCCCCAATCGGGACGGATGGGATTGGTGTCGTTGTCGATCAACAGCCATTTGGCTTGAGGAGGCACGGGCCCATCGAACGGCGCGGGCTGGAGCGCCACGTTCTGTGGCTCCATGTAGGCTCCGAGGTAATGCCCCGGCTGAGGTGCGCCCACACGAGTCGTCAGGAATACCTCGCCCGTGCTGAGCAGGCCCACGTTGGGGCGGCCGCTGTAACGCCACGGGCCGCTGCCGTAGAGCGGACCCCATGTCTTCCCGCCATCACGGGAGATCGCTTTGACTCCGTTCTTCACGCCAGGCTGGTCGTCGCGCATGTAGCACACGACCTCGCCTGTGTCCATCTCAACGAAGTCGCCTTCGTTCGGCTGTCGTTTTGGATGCTTGGCCACGACGATCGGCCCTGCCCAGGTTTTGCCGTTATCGGTCGAGCGATGGACAACTTGGTACTGCCGCCAGTTATCCTCTTCGTCGAAGGTCGTGATCCCGATCAGGAGCGTTCCATCGCGCAATTGAGTGATACTGGGAACAACGCCTCCGCGCACCGTCGTCTTCTCTGGGCCCGCCCATGTCCTGCCGTTGTCAAAACTGCGGAACAGCCATATGACGGCTCGATTGTTGGTCCAGCAGTGATGTGCCCCGGGCGGTGGATTCTGAGGTATACAATCTATCGCCAACAGAAGCGACTTGTCCTGAAGCCGAGTGATACGCGAGCAATTGAGCCAGCCATCCCGATGGCGGTTCGTGAGTTGCGCCACCACGGTGCGCTCACCCCATGTCGCGCCCCGGTCTGCGCTCACCCGAGTAACGATTGCGGACACGGGCCCGCCGCCGTGGCTGTCCGATTCCTGGTAGGTGACCACGAGATCGCCGTTGGCGGCCATGGCCAGGTCAGAGAAGCTCTCGTGCAGCTTGTCGTTTCGAGCCACCGTGAACTGCTGAATGGACCGAGCGCTGCTCATGGCTATCGCCTCCGACAGAATGGCGCCAATGACGGCAGTCTTAAGACTCCAGGACATGGCATTCCTCCGAGTGCTACTCGATCCGGTCCGGCTCGAAACAGCCCGCCGGCCGGAGCCGGGCCGCCCACCGGTGAACACGAATTCAAGCGTCTCGCCTTTTTGTAGGCAGGTCCTCCCAACAGGCGCGGGACAGTATCGGCTACACTGCGAAGGGTGTCAAGGAGGAATGCGGCAGGAGTTTCCCCGAGCGCAGCCGCGCCGCGTCGAAATACGCGCGCACGTTCTCCACGGGCGTGCCCTCGCGCAGGCTGTCCGACGTGCCGAGGATGAATCCCGTCGGCCCGGCAATAGCGATGGCTTCCTTGACGGTCTGCTCGACGAGATCGGGCGTGCCGCGCTTGATCACGTACAGCAGATCGACGTAGCCCATGAGGCAGACCCGGTCGCCGATGGTGCGCTTGAGTTCAGCCAAGTCCGTGTCGCCTACCGGCGGCGGGGTGAGCGTCTGGAGCACGTCCACGCCGGCGTCCGCGATCATCTGCGCCACCGGCATGACCTTGCCGTCGTCGTACATGTTCACCGTACCGCCCGCGGCGTGCACGCGGTCGCACATCTCCTGCAATTGCGGCGCAAAGACCTCTTTCCAGATGCGCGGGCTCCAGCCGACGGACATGGAATTGTAGTACCAGTTCGCGAAGAAGTGCTTCACTCCGGCCTGGATCGCGTGCTCCACCTCGTCCATCATCTCCCGCTGAAACAGCCCGACCAGTTCGTCGAAGAAACTGCGGTCGTCGTGGTACGCGACCATCAGGTCTTCCATCGCCATCGCGTCGCCCGCGCGGTGGCACATCTGGGACATGATGTTCAGCTCTACGAGTCCGCGCTCGCCGAAGAGGCGCTCGGCCGCGAAGTAGGGCTCGTGCGAGACGCCGGCCTTGTCGGCGATGAGGTAGCGGAGGGCCTTGAGGTCGTCCTTGTCCTTGACCATGTATTCCGTGCGCACGGGGTTGGGGCTCATGCCGTACGTGCGATCGCCGGGCGGCGGGACTTTGGTCACGTCGGTCAGCGTGCCTTCCGGCGTCTTGAAGATGCGGCGCACCACGCGCAGGTCGCGGTCCTGGCCCGCCTCGACCGACGCCTCGACGCTGGGCAAGCTGAAGCTGATGCTAGGCGTGAGAGCCGTGACGTGCGACGCCACGCTCACGGCCACGTGGGGGTCGAAGTCAAACTCGTCCGCCATGCGCAGGAGCGTCTTGTGGCCCGAATCGCCGTAGTACTCCTTCATCCACACCCACACGCGCGGGCTGCACGGGACGCGGTCAACGGGCTTGTGCGCGTACGCGGCGAGCAGACGTTGGCGGGACGTCATCTCTTTCATGGTTCGTCCTTTCTCTCACGTAGTGCAGCCGTGGGCCGCAACCTAACGGACCGCGCGACGGCGCGAAGTTAGAGAATTCTGAGTTCAGAGTCCAGCGCTCAGGCTGCACTCAGACACGCGAAAGCGCACTTACCCGACGCCGCGTGGAGTGCTTGCGTGCAAGAAACCGTTCTGATACAATCCGCGCGTGTTCGTTTGTTTGGCCTCATCCGTTGCGGCTCCGGCCGCTTGCCGCCGAGGCGCCATGCGGCTCATGCACAGCCACCTACATGGAACAACCGACTCCTGAAGTTGTAGAGATGCGGATCCAGGACGGCGCGATTTGCGCCCACGTCACCCCCTCGGACATTGTGGACGTGGCCGTGGCGAACCGCATCTTCGAGATTATCCGCCAGGCGACGGCCGAGCGGAATCCCCCTCGCCTGATGATCAATCTCGGCGGGGTGAGGTTTGTTTGCAGTTCGGTCATCGCAGGCCTGTGCGCAATCTTCCGCGAAGTCGTAACGAAGCGCAACGGCAAGTTGGCCATCTGCTGTGTCAGCCCTGAGTTGCTCGAAACGTTGCGCCTGATGCGCTTGGACATGCTCTTGCCCCTCTATGAGACTGAGCAGGATTCCATGACGGCGATCGGCGCCTGACCCCGGCGCCGATCTCGTCACGGCGTGTGGGTTAGCGATGGCAAACAAGGCTCAACTGAACGCGAATCAGCTTCGGGACGTGGACGACTACCTGGGCAAGCTCGTCCACACCCAGCCCGAGGCCGATGAGGAGCTTTGTCCCACCTGCCAGCAGCCGGTGGTGAAGCGGAACGGGGCCGTACACAAGATGCTCGTCGTGACCGGCAAGACCACAGGGGTCTACGTGCCGCTGCCAGAGGGCAAGGTGATGACGATCGGCCGGGGCAGCGCCTGCGATTTGAGGCTCGAAGACGCAGCCGCGTCCAGGCAGCATGCCCAGATCAGGGGCCAAGAGAAGCTTTGTGTGATTCGGGATCTCGACAGCGCCAACGGCACGCTCGTAAACGGCAAGCCCATCGAGTCCAGACAGCTCGCCGACGGCGATGTGGTCCAAATCGGCGCCACCCGGATCATCTTCTACGCGCAGAAGGACTAGCCCGCATTTCTCACGAGTCCAGGCGGGTGTCGATGCAAGGCGCACGGTCGCGAAGGCGTGTTCGGCTCGAGCGCCGTGCAACGCAGCAGCGGCGCCCGACGGGGCTCGCCCGAAGGGCCTGCCCCTCCCGTTCGACGCGTGCATGTTGTTGCTCAACCCACGCGTCCGTCTGGGCCGGTCAGGTCTTCAGACGGCCACTTTTCCGACACTTCTATCCCGGGCTGGTGAGAAATGCGGCCTAGGGGCGCCGTCAACTCTGTTCGGCACGCGCCACGGCTGCCTCCTGAGGCAGATGGTGTGCCGAACAGAATGGGAGCGCTGCCGGCATGGCCCGGGACGCGCACACAATAGGACGCCTCCATCTGTGCCCCAATGGCTCGACAACTTCCAGCAGACCGCGCAGCGACACGCGGCCGCGTTCGCCTCACCAGAAGCCTACCGCCAGCACGCGGCCTGGGCCGTGGACAAGTGCCGCACCGCGCAGGCGCTGCTCACCCTGAGCGCGCTCGAAGCCGCGTCGCCGCGAGACATCTACGACGCGCTCAAGCGCATCTGCCTCAACGTCGAAGCCCTCCCCTTCCGCATCACCCGCATCGCGGACAGCAACGAGGCCGACCGGCTACGCGGGGGGCTGCTGAAGCTCGCCACCACCAAGGGCACGGCCCAAGACAAGATGCGCGCAGCGGGGCTGCGCCAGTTCGGCGAAGCCACGCTGACCGAGATCCTCTGCATGCACCAGCCGCAACGCTTCGTCATGCGCAGCCGCCCCGTCATGAAGGGCCTCGTCAAGCTCTGCGAACTCTACACCGAGCGCCACCTGCGCGACATGACCTACGCCGAGTACGAGGATCTGCTGCGCGAGATGGAGAAGGTGTATCGCCGCGCGATCCTCGCCCGCCTCGACGTCGAGGAGTTCTACATCGAGCACAAGTGCCTGCTCGTGTGCCTGTTCCTCGCGGAGCATTCCGGCAAGGGGAAGCGGCCCTATGCATGACTCCGAGGCTAGCCAGACGTTCGAGCCCGGCCGCGTCCGGCCGACCGTGGCCCAGGGCTGCCCTCCAGACGCGATCCTGCGCCGCTCCGTGGGATGCTTCGCCAACAATGCTCAGTTTTGCCGAGAGACGCTCGACGGCCGCCTCACGCACCGGCGCAGGGACTTCACGCCGGACATGATCGACGCCGCGATTCGCAAACACGACGCGCTGCCCGACGACGCGCCCGGCGCGCTGAAGGTCGTGCCGGGGCCGACGCGTGTAACGCTCGTCGATGTGGACGGACCGAGCGGCCCCCTGCGCGTATGCGTGAAAGAGTACTTCGGCGAGCCCCTGGCAGGCCGTCTCAAGCACGCGTTGCTCCGCGCGCTGCGGCGCTGGCCGGCGCGGCAGTCCTTCGCGGCCGCGCATGGCCTGGTCACGCGCGGCATCGGAGCGCCTCAGCCCCTGGCCGCGGTCGTGCCGCTCAACCCGCTGTCCGCGCGCAGCAGCTACTTCATCAGCGCGGGGCTCGTGGGCTCGCTCGGCGCAGACGTCTACGCCAGGGACAAGCTCGCCACCCCTGAGGGCCGACGGGCGTTCGCGGGGGCGCTTGGCGAGTTCTTCCGCCAGATCCACAGGGCAAACGTGTGGCACCGCGACCTCAAGGCCACAAACGTGCGCGTCACGGAGGCCGGCGAGCGCGAGTGGCAGTTCCACGTGGTCGACCTGGACCGAGTCAAGTTCGTGCGACGGCTCAGCGAGGAACGCCGGCTCAAGAATCTTGGCCAGATCGCGGCCGGCATGGTCCAACAGGGCGCGTTCACCCAGGACGACGTGGAGGCGCTTTGTCGCGGTTGCTCAGGCGCTTCGGCAGCGCCTGCCGAAGTGCACGCGCTCGCCGGGCGCGTCACCGCCGCGGCCGGCGCAGGGATCGGGCGTGAGCCGCGCGCCTGCGCGTCCCGCATCCTGCACGTGCTCTGCGACTGGAAGCTGACCGGCCCTTCGGAGCCTACGCTGAACTTATGCCTCGCGTTGCGAGAGGCCGGACACGAGGTCCAATTGGCCTGCCAGGCCGCGCCCGACTTGGACCGGCCATCGCTGCCCAAGGCCGCGGCCAGCGCCGGGCTTGAGCCGGTCACCGCCCTGCGGCTCAAGCCGTCCGCCAACCCGAGGTCGTTCTGGCGCGACGTGAAGCAGCTTCGCTCGCTCGTGCGCGGCCGCGGCTTCGACATCGTGCACGTGCACGACGACCATGGCATGCTCATGGCGCGTCTCGCACTTGGCGCCAAGGGCAAACGCCAGACGAAGATCGTCCGCTCGTTCCATAAGGCCGCGGCGCCTGGTGGTTGCATGGTCTGGCTCCACGCCGTGTGCGCCGATGGAGTGGTCACCGTCTCGCAAGCGCAGCGCGAGCGCTTCCTCACGCGCTTCTCGGAGCCTGCCGTGTCGCAGACGTTCGGCGCGACTGACCTGGAGCGTTGCCAACCCCGGCCCGCGACCGACCGCGGCCGCGAGCTGCTGGGCGTGGCGGCCGACGACTTCGTCGTGGGTATCGTTGCGCGCGTGCAGCGTCGGCGCCGGTTCGACCTGTTCCTCGATGCCATCAAGCTCGCGCTCGACCGCGTGCCGAACCTGAAGGCCGTGGTCGTGGGCCGCGGCACGCACCGTGAGGACGTGGTCATCAAGCCCGCGCTCCAGATGGGCCTCGGCGACGTGGTTCGCTTCCCGGGCTACCTCTCTGGCGACGACTACCTCGACGCGCTCGCGGTCTTCGACGCGAAGATCTTCCTGGTGCCCGGCTCGGACGGCTCCTGCCGCGCGGCACGCGAACTCATGGCCATGGGCAAGCCTGTCATCTGCACCGACCGGCCTCCTCTGCCGGAGATCGTCGAGCACGAATCCTGCGGCTTGGTCTGCTCCGAGTCTGCCCAGGCTCTTGCCGACGCGATCGTGCGGCTCGCGCAGTCGCCCGAACTCGTCGAGTCCATGGGCCGCGCCGCGCGCCAGAGGGCCGAGACGCAGTTCGCGGCCGAGCGCGAGCGCGAAGCGGTGGAGTCGGTGTACCATGGCGTGCTTCCAGCGGGTCGTTGGTAGTAGGGCGATTTATCGCCCGTTGCTTCGGCACGGCTGACGGGCCATAAATGGCCCTACTACGAGCCTCTCCAGCCCCCTTCGCATCCGCTTCTCCGATCAAACACAGTGCGTCGAGCGACTTGCAAAACCCCAATAGGCCGAGGCCTCGCGCCTAACATCCTGCATGGCGGAGGTGTCGAACGCGGCGCCGCCGAGATGCGAGCGCGGGCGCGCTCCGCTTGTAGTGGCGACCGTCAGGGCGCCCTCTGCGCCG